>NZ_DHYX01000075.1:4328-4634 GCF_002414285.1 Clostridium sp. UBA5119
TACAGGTGAAGGGGTATGTGTAATTGATTTAGATACAGTAATGCCAGGGTCACTTCTCTATGACTACGGCGATGCACTGAGATATGGAGCTTCTAGCGGAAGGGAAGATGAAACAGATTTATCAAAAATATGGTTTGATATGAATCTGTTTAAGTATTTTACAAAGGGATATTTTCATGAAGTATTACCTATACTTGTGCCAAAAGAGATTGAACTTATGGCATTTTCTGTGAAACTTATGACCTTTGAATGTGGTATAAGATTTTTAACGGATTATTTAAATGGAGATACCTATTTTAAAATTCA
>NZ_DHYX01000075.1:4791-5107 GCF_002414285.1 Clostridium sp. UBA5119
GAAGTAAGTTAGATAAATAGGAATACCTAGAAACAGTAGGATTTTAGAATTCTGCTGTTTTTATTAACAAGAGGAAAAAATTATTAAAATGATATAAATTATTCATGAAGGAAGAACAATTTAAAAAATATTAAACATAGTATTACTAATACTAATACTACTAAAATTTGGTATAATATAAGTGTTGTTAATGTAAAAGTATAAAGGTCAGCTAAGAAATGTCAATAGAATTAACAAGATATTCAATAAATTTATAGCTTAAAAAATGAGAAAATATAATGAAAAGTGGAGGGGGAAATACTATGGAATATGAAAT
>NZ_DHYX01000068.1:0-419 GCF_002414285.1 Clostridium sp. UBA5119
ATCTAGATTTTTAGCTTCTTTGTTTAGTTATAATATTAAGGTCGAAAAGAGATAATATTATTTATAATGTGAACTATTTCTTTAGGAGATTCCTTTAAATCATTATCTAGCCATGTTTGAACAACTGAAACAACTCCTCCTACAGAGTATTTTATAAAGTAATCTAAAAACTTATCATCAACTTTTGAATTCCTAACTAGCTTATCAATTTTAGATTTACTTGCTACGTAAATAATACGGTCCATAATGTTGTTTTCCATTTGTCTACTGAATAGTATCTGGCATAATTCTTTATTTTCTTGAATTAATTCAAGAGCTTTAAGTAATAAAACATCTTTGTATTCTTCAACTGGGATTTCTTCGATATATTCTAAGACTTGATTAAATAGTTCATCCTCTAGGGATTTAAGTAGGTCATA
>NZ_DHYX01000068.1:437-5110 GCF_002414285.1 Clostridium sp. UBA5119
GTATCTTTATAATGGGTATAAAAAGTTCCTCTATTAATATCCGATTTTTTGCAGATATCAGTAACGGTAACTTCATGAATTTTCTTATGTTTAAGTAAGTCAATTAAGCTTTCTTTTATTATTTTTTTAGTATATAAAATTCTTCTATTTCCTTTAACTCCTGCCATTTAACTCATCCTTTTTTAGTATTTATAAAAGCAATTATTAATTATATGTTATTAAATAAACAAAATTCGTTAAAATGTATATTTAATAACACTATAAAAATATGTGATTATTGTAACTAATCCATATATTATTTATACTTGAATTATAGCATTAACTAAACAAGGTGTCTATTTAATGACATTGAGTATTTAAAGGTAGTATTGATTAGGGAGGGCAACATGTCATACATAGAGATAAAAGATGAATATAAAAGATATAAGGTTGGAGAAACTACCATTGCAGCAAATAATGGTATTAATTTTTCTATAGAAAAGGGAGAGTTTACTATTATTCTAGGACCAAGTGGTGCGGGTAAAACAACTGTGCTCAACATACTTGGAGGAATGGATACTTGTGATGAAGGTGAAATAATTATTGATAACGTTGATATATCTAAGTTTAACAAGAGACAGCTTACAAAATACAGAAGACATGATGTAGGGTTTGTATTTCAGTTTTATAATTTAGTTCAAAATTTAACTGCAAAGGAAAATGTGGAATTGGCTACACAAATTTCAAAGGATGCTTTAGATGTAGATAAAACTCTTGAGTTAGTGGGACTTGATCATAGAAAAAACAATTTTCCATCTCAATTATCAGGAGGAGAACAGCAAAGGGTTTCTATAGCAAGGGCTATAGCTAAAAATCCTAAGTTGCTATTATGTGATGAACCAACTGGAGCCCTTGACTATAAAACAGGAAAACAGATTTTAAAGACATTACAGGATACATGTAAAAACACAGGGACAACAGTAATTGTTATAACCCATAATTCAGCCCTTGCGCCTATTGCAGATAGAGTTATAAAAATTAGGGATGCAAAGGTTACAAGTGTTGAAGTGAATAAAAATCCTGTTTCAGTTGAAGACATAGAGTGGTAGAGGGTAGAAGATGAAAAATGGAGCGTATAAAAAATCAATAATAAGGGAAATATTATCTTCTAAAGCAAGGTTTATATCAATACTTGCTATAATTTTTTTAGGAGTTGCTTTTTACTCTGGAATTAAATCTAGTGGACCAGATTTAAAAGAGTCCATAAATGAATTTTTTAAAGAGCAAAATTTAATGGATAGCAAGATAGTGTCTAGTATAGGTCTTAATGAAAATGATTTAAAGTTACTGGAGAATAACGATAAAATTTTAGATTACTTTGGAACATCTAGTATAGATGTAAATTTAACTAATATAAATAATGTGGTTAAATTTATGGAATATGATGAGAAAGACGCTAGTAATATAAATAAACTTATTGTTACAAAAGGGAGATTGCCTGAAAATAGTGGTGAGATAGCTTTAGATGAAAATGCTTTAAAGAAAGATAAAAATTTAAAGATAGGGGATAGCTATACCATAGAATCTGATGAAGAGCTGGATGAATACTTTAAGAAGAAAACTTTTAAAATTGTTGGATTTGTACAAAGTCCTATGTATATAGAAAATATATCTAGGGGAACAACTACCGTTGGAAAAGGAAGTGTAGACTATTTTGCAATATTAAATAGTTTAGATATATCCATGGATGTGTATACGGAAGTATATGTACGATTTAAAAATGTAGCTAACATTGGTGCATATAGTGATGAGTATAAAGATAAGATGGAGGAAAATAATAAGTATCTTAAAAACTTATACTCAAAAAGAGTGGTAGAAAGAATTGAAGAAGTAAAATTAGAGGCAGAAAAGGAGTTAAGTAAGGCTTATAAAAAAATAGAAGATGGTGAAAGAAAGCTTGAAGATGCTGAAAAAGAAATAGAGGAAGGCAGAGCAAAGCTTATTAATGGTAAAAATCAATATGAAGAGTTTGCAGAAAAGTATCAGCAAGAAATCAAAGCTAGTGAACTGAAATTAATTGAAGGTGAAAGAGAATTAGATAAAGGTCAGAAAGAACTAGATAAACAAAAAGAGCAATTTTTACAGGGTGAGAAACAGCTAGAGGCAGGAAAAATTCAACTTGATAATGCTAAGGAAGGATTTTTAAACCAAGGCATTGATCCTACTGAGAGTACAGTAGAGTATGAAAATCAAATAGATAGTTTAGAAGTTTTAATTGGGACATACAATATACTTTCTAATGATATGAGAGAAACAGCAAAGAACACTAAAGAAGGTGAAAAAGTTTCAAAGGAAAAAATTAAGTATTGGAAAGGCGCTTTATCTAACCCTGACTTAGGATTAAGTGAATTAAGTAGTTTAGTAAATAGTTTAGAAAAAGACCCAACTAATGTTTCTTTAGTGATTAGTATGGCACAAGGAGTAGAAGGTGCTAGTAAAAGTGCAAGTGAGAATAAGTCTAAGGTAGAAACTTTAGTAGCTGGAATAACTCAGTATCAACAAGGTATAATTTCCTATGAGGAGAAAGTTAAAAGTTTTAATGAAGGCAAGATACAACTTGAAACAGCTGAAAAGCAAATACTCATAGGGAAAGAGGAACTTATCAAAGGTAAAAAAGACCTCGAGGAAGGTAAAAAACAAGGACAGTTAGAACTTGATAAGGCTAAGAAGGAACTTGAGGCTTCGGAGAAAAAACTCCTTGATGGAGAGAAGGATATCAAGGAGAATAAAGCAAAACTTGCAGATGGGCGAAAAGAGATAGATGAAGAAAAGGAAAAATTAAATGATTTGCATAATAGTAAATATTATTTCTTTGATAGAAATGATAATCCAGGTTATGCAACTTACAAAGGATCAATTGATAGCTTAGATAAGATAGCTTCAGTATTTCCTGTATTTTTCTTCCTAGTTGCAGCACTTATATGCTTAACTACAATGACTAGAATGGTGGAAGAAAATAGAGTGGAAATAGGAACACTAAAGGCTTTAGGCTATAAGGATTTAGAAATAGCTAGGAAATTCATAGTTTATGCAGCATTAGCTAGTATTGTTGGTAGCGTCCTTGGTATTGTAGTTGGAAGCAGTATCCTTCCATATATAATTAGTAAAGCTTATTCATCTGCCTTTGCATTACCAAAGGTAAAAATACACTATTATCCATCCTATATAATTCAGTCTTTAGTAGCCTCAATACTTTGTACAGTAGGAGCATCATTAATTGTATTAAAAGAGGAGTTAAGAGAAAATCCTTCTGATTTAATGAGAATAAAAGCTCCAAAGGTTGGTAAAAAGATATTATTAGAAAGAATTACACCTTTATGGAAAAGACTGAACTTTAATCAAAAGGTTACCTTTAGAAATCTTTTTAGATATAAGCAAAGGATGTTGATGACAATACTTGGTATATCAGGATGTATGGCTATGCTTGTTGCAGGGATATCTCTTGAAAAATCCAATTCTTCAGTTATGGATATTCAATTTGGAAAATTATTAAAGTATGATGCTATGGTAGTATTTGATGATAATAATAGTAAAAAAGAAGATGATGAATATGAAAGTAGTTTAAATAACTTAAAGGGATATGAAAGTAGCTTAAATATTCATCAAGATTCAGTAACCTTTATTAAAGAAGGTGTAAGTAAGCAAAGTGCTATTATGTATGTACCAGAAAATATAGATGAGTTAAATAAATATATTTTATTAAACCATAGAGAAAGTGGAACTAAGTACAAACTATCAGATAGTGGAGTAATTATAAATGAAAAACTTGGAAATGTTTTAGGGGTATCTGCTGGGGATTATGTAACTTTAACAGATTCAGATAATAATTCTCATAAGGTTAAAGTAGATAACATAGTAGAAAATTATGCTGGACATTATATATATCTATCACCATCCTATTATAAAGAGATATTTAAAAGTGCTCCCAAATATAATGCACAATTATTAAAGTTAAATTCTAATAGAGAAGATGATAATAAAATATCTACTACCCTTATGGACAATGATAAAGTAGTAAATGTTACCCTTGCTTCAAAGCTAAGAAGCTTAAGTGAATCTGCTGATTTAGGCTTAGTTATGATAGTAATAATAGTTGCTTCAGGAAGTTTAGCATTTGTTGTATTATATAATTTAATTAATATAAATGTATCTGAACGTATAAGAGAGATATCTACAATAAAGGTACTAGGCTTTTATGATAATGAAGTTGCCATGTATATATTTAGAGAAAACATAATACTAACAATATTAGGTATACTTGCAGGGTCAGTTATGGGTAAAATATTATATGTATTTTTAGTGAGTACAGCAGAAATGGATAATATGATGATGATACCAACTGTAGACATGAGCAGTTATGTAATCTCTGGAGTAATTACAATGTTTTTTGCCATATTAGTTATGATAATGATGCATATAAAATTAAAAAATATAAATATGATTGATGCACTAAAATCCATAGAGTAAAGTTCAAATTAAAGGGAGTCGCAAATTGCGGCTCTTTTTTTCAGCAAAATGTTAGGTTAAAAGTAGTATTTTTTTATCCGATATCTACCAGATCTAATACTCCCATCTTTTTAAAAGTGGGAGTAAAGAACTCTGTTTATGATGTTATCATGGAACTAAATAGATAT
>NZ_DHYX01000068.1:5136-68342 GCF_002414285.1 Clostridium sp. UBA5119
TTAAAAGAATAAAAATATATTGAAAAACAATAAAAGTAATGGTATCATATATAAATAAAGAGTGAAATATTGGTAAATTACTACTGGTTTGTTACTCTGTAAAAAGAAAGTAGTAATAGATATTTGTTACTATGATAGCTTTTGAAAAGGAGACAGTTTATTGTGAAAATAAAGTTTATTTTACCAGCATTAGAAGAGGCAAAAAGTCCATATTGGAGGCCTATAAAATATTCACTGTTTCCTCCTTTAGGCTTGGCTACTTTAGCATCATTGTGTGATGACTCAGATGAAATAGAAGTAGTTGATGAACATATAGAAGAAATAAATTTAAATGATGAACCAGATTTAGTTTGTATTGAAAGTTATATAACTAATGCTAATAGAGCTTATGAAATTGCAGATTTTTATAGGAAAAGAGGAATAAAGGTTGCCATTGGTGGAATACATGCAACTTCATTACCTATAGAGGCTAAGAATCATGCAGATACTGTATTACTTGGTCTTGGAGAAAGAAGTTTTCCCGAGTTTTTAAAGGATTTTAAAAAAGGAAATATTAAGGAGTTTTATGAGCAAGGGGAAGTTTCATTAGATAATCTACCTTTGCCAAGAAGGGATTTATTTAAACAGGAGAAGTATTTAGTTCCAAATTCCATGGTATTTTCAAGAGGGTGTCCTAATAAATGTTCCTTTTGTTATGTTAGTTCATTTTATAAAGGAGGAAAATCTTTTTTTGCATATAAAGTGGACAGGATATTAAAAGAAATTGAAAGTATGAAAGGGAGACATTTATATTTTCTTGATGATAATATATTTGCAGATAAAAAGTTATCAAGGCAAGTTTTTAAAGAAATGAGAGGAATGAATAGAGTTTTCCAAGGTGCAATAACTGTGGATTCTATTCTTCAAGATGATACAATAGATCTTGCGTATGAGGCTGGATTTAGGAGTGCTTTTATTGGGTTTGAAAGTATTAATAAACAGAACCTAATTCAAGCTAATAAAGGGTCTAACATAGGAAAAGATTATAGTAAAGCAATAAAGAAATTAGATGAATTAGGAATAATGATAAATGGAAGTTTTATTTTTGGACTGGATAGTGATACTTTAGATGTCTTTGATAGAACTACAGAATGGGCTGTTAATAGCGGGATAACCACAGCAACTAATCATATTCTTACTCCTTATCCTGGTACGGGTATATTTAATAAAATGGATGAAGATAAGAGAATTATTACTAAGAATTGGAGATTATACGATACTAGGCATTTAGTATTTAATCACCCTAATATTACAAAAGAAGAAATGGAAAGTGGATATAATAGAGCTTATAAAGATTTTTATAGGTGGAGAAATATATATAAGGCATCAAAGGAACATGAAGATCTTAAAATGAGATTAAAACATTTCACTTATGCAGGTGCATGGAAAAAATTTGAGCCAGTATGGAATTTTCTAATTAAGAATGTACTTCTTTCAAAGAGTAGAAGTGCATTGGTAAGAACATTAAAGTAATTGAGTATTTAAATTAGATGGTTTTATTTTTGAAAAAGTTGAGACTTATACTATTTAATGTATTATAATTAAACAGTATATATTTGTTAACTTTTAATATAATTTGGCAATATATTTTCATGGGTAAGATATAAAAATTTAAAGGGGTGTATAAGAATGAAAGCAGCGTTTCTAATAATTGATATGCAAAAGGGATGTTATGACTTTTGTAAATGTCAAAGAGAATTTGAGGATGCAGTAGAGTATATAAATGAGGCGGCACGTATGTTTAGGGAAAAAGGATTGCCTGTTATTAAAGTATTGGATATAGAAGTGGGAGATGGTCCTGGTTCTGAGAAGTTTGAATTTGTTGATTCTATTAATGAAAGTACAAATGATATTGTTATACATAAAGAGTATAATAATGCATTTTTCAAGACAGAGCTTCATGATAAGCTTCAAGAACTTGGAGTTGAATTTGTTGTTATAAGCGGATTTGCAGCAGAGTATTGCGTATTATTCTCTTATAATGGAGCGAAAGAAATGGGATATGGAACATCATTACTTCAAAATGGTATTGCAGGTGTTGAATATGAAGAAGTGAAAAAAATGCAACTCTTAAGACCAGTAATTAGTCTTGAGGCATTAGAATATTTTTTAAAGTAAGAAAAGCTTAGTGCCTAGGCACTAAGCAATCCTCAGAACAAAAGCAGATAATCCAAAGCTTTGATTTGGTGTAAGTCACTTTCGCAGCGTGCTTATTTTGTTTTAGAGCTATTGGATTAGATATATGCTGTAAACTATGAATCTTAGAGAAAGTGCTAATCCTTGTGGTATGGAGCACTTTTTCTCATGTATAGAACTTATACACTGAGATATAGTCAGATGGATGTATAAGACCCTTCGTCTCCATCATGAAACCCTCGACAATACGGAAATGTGTTGTGGAGGGTTATTTATTTTTTAGAATAAAGAATAATGAACAGTACCATAAATAAATGATATTTATAGCTGTAACCATTGATATCACATGGTTAAGGTTGTTTTTATAAGTTAAAAGATTTTCTAAAATCACTAGGAGTAATTCCATGAACATCTTTAAAGGCAGCAGCAAATTTGGCTGGATTTTTGTAGCCGCATAGTTCAGATATGTCACGAATACTTAGATGGTCAGCAGATAAGAGCTGCATGGCTCTTTTCATGGTTTCTATTCGAATATATTTATAAAGAGGAATTCCATAATGATTTTTAAAAGATTCGCGAAGTTTACTTTCGCTCATTTCAGCTATTCTGCATAGTTCAATTGTATCTGGAGTATTTAAAATATCTTCATCAATCTTAGTCTTAACTTGATAAATCTTCTGCTCATTTTCCCAAGTAATGTAGTGGCGGCGGCTGCTTCTTCTTTTCGGGATATCAGGAAAGTTTCTAGTGATTGCAGACAAAAGATGCAAAGTCATCCCCTCAAAAGCAAGTAAAGGCATGTCTGTATTTCTTACAGCCCATCTAATTTGCTCTAAAATAAGCATTATATCAGGAGTGTTGTAATGTTGGGTTTTCCAGAGCTTCGCATCACCAACACTAATTTTAGGTGCATTAGTACGTTCTTTAAGAAAGGGTTTTATAAAATCATCAAAAATTAAAACACTGGTAAAACAATAGTGTACGTCTTTAGAGAAAGTAAAAGTAAATGGTTTTTGAGGATTAATAATTAGATGAGTGATTGGAGAAAGAACTTGTCTCTTTTTTCCTTGCTGTGAATAGACTATTTCTCCACAGTCAACACAGAAGATAATCATAAAAGGCTTACTTGAATTTATTGTATGTACTATCTGTTCACTTGGAGTAAACCAAGCACTTGAAACAAATAATCCTTCAGCAGCATTTATTTCTGCAATCCATCCATTTGACCAATGAGTAGGAAAATCGTAAATATGTCCATCACCATAAGACCTTTTAACAAAATTATATTTATCTGCTAAAGCACTCCAAGAAGAATCATTATATTCATCCATAAAATTTTTACCCCTCTCTTTTTTGATTTAAAGTAACAATATTATAGCATCATTTGAGAAATGTTTTCAATAAGAACATAATCCGTTTTATTTAAATTACAATCCATAATAACGAGAAGTATTTTCATTTAGCCCTTATAAAACAATAAGTTACTCTTATTTTAATAGAAAATGACTTCTGAAAAGGGGGTTTTTAAGCGATTGACAGTGGAATTTATAAATGCTACGCTTTTAAAAGTTAGACTAGCCTTACATTTGTATATAACGCAGGTGCTAGCGGTATTAGATTAATATAAGATATTTATAAGGGAGAGATATAAAATGAAGAAATTTTTATCACTATTCTGTACAGCATTTATGGCTACTTTAATTTTAGCTGGTTGTTCTTCATCTAAGGATACTACTAAAGAAGAAGAAGTTGTTCGTACTGTAAGTACTGTAAGAGGAGATGTTGAGGTTCCTGCTAATCCAGAAAGAGTTATTGCTACTTATGGAATGGGTGACATTTTGGCATTAGGAGTTAAACCAGTAGCTACTTATGATGCAAATGGGAGTGCTTATGAAAAGGAAGTAGAAGACTTACCAGTATGGGAAAACTTTGAACCAGAGGAAATAATGCAATATGATCCAGATCTTATTCTTGTTGTAAACGAAGAAAAGATTGAGGAGTTTTCTAAAATTGCCCCTACAATTTATATTCCTTTCAGTACTCTTAGCATGGAGGAGAGAATAACATTTTTAGGGGAGGTTCTTAATAAAAAGGAAGAGGCATCAAAGGTGCTATTTGATTTTAAAGAAAAAATAAATGATGCAAAGGAACAATTAGTTTCTAAAGAAATTATGGATAAGAAATTCAGTATTTTTGAGAGTAGCCCAAATGGAGGTATTTGGGTGTATGGTGATAAATGGGGACGTGGAGGCGACCTAATTTACAGTCATTTCGGATTTAGAGCACCAGATGTCATACAGAGTGAAATTATAGGAAAAGATCAATATAGAGAGGTTTCTCTTGAATCAATTAAGGATTACGCTGGAGATTATATAATATTTAGTGGAGAGATAAGGGGATTAGAGAATAATCCAGTTTGGAAATCAATTCCCGCTGTTAAGGCAGGACATGTTATACCTATTGATTTTACACTGTTTTATGATATTGATATTTACTCATCGGGGGTACAGTTAGATTATATTATGGATAAATTACTAGAAAATTAATAAAAATAAATTAAGCTATAATATTCATGTAAAGAGATAGGAGTTCTCTAATGAATTTTATAGCTTAATAATACAAGGGGCTGTATCAAAATAAATTTTGATACTAGCCGATAAAAAAGGTGGATTCAGTAATTTGAATCCATCTTTTTGCACATAATAATTACATGAAAAAGATTATTAGTCTAAAACAGATGTAGACGCAACTTTCATGAATATGAAAGAAGATCATATGAGAAATAGCCAGTTAAAACCGCCTTATAATGTACAAATAGGAGTAGAAGCTGAATATATTGTAGGGGTTCATATATCAGATGAAAGATCTGACTAAATTACTTTAATTCCTTTTTTAGACGAACTAGAATCCAATATAGGAAAGAGATGTAAATCGATAACGGCTGACGCCGGATAAGAAAGTGAAGAAAATTATAAATATTTAGAAAGTGAAAAAAGAAGCCGTATCAAGATTGATTTATGAAATTAATCTGATACAGCTCTTTAATTTTTTATAAGTTAAAATATTTTCTAAATAACTAGTAGTAATTCTATGGATATCTTTAAAGGCAGCAGCAAATTTTACTGGATTTTTATATCAGCATAGTTCAGATATACTACGAATACTTAGATTGTTGGCAGATAAGAGTTGAAAAACATAATCCGTTTTATTTAAATTGCAATCCATAATAACGAGAAGTATTTTCATTTAGCCCTTATAAAACAATAAGTTACTCTTATTTTAATAGAAAATGACTTCTGAAAAGGGGGTTTTTAAGCGATTGACAGTGGAATTTATAAATGCTACGATTTAAAAAGTTAGACTAGTCTTACATTTGTATATAACGCAGGTGCTAGTGTTATTAGATTAATATAAAATATTTATAAGGGAGAGGTATAAAATGAAAAAATTATTGTCATTATTTTGTGCAATAGTTATGACTACTATGATTTTTGTTGGCTGTTCTTCATCTAAAAATGCAGAGCAAGAAGAAGCAACTGTTCGTACTATATCTACTGTAAAAGGAGATATTGAAGTTCCTGCTAATCCTAAGCGTGTTATTGCTAATTGGTATGTTGGAGATGTTATTACTTTGGGATTAAATTTAGTTGGATATAAAGCTTGGGAACAAGAAAGTATGCCTTTTTATGATACTCTTAAAGCTTCTACAAAAATTGAAAAGTGGGAGCCTGAAGACGTTATGAATTTAGAACCAGATCTTATTATTACATATGATGAGGCAGACTTTGATAAATTCAGCAAAATAGCTCCAGTTCTTGTTATTCCAGAAGGAGATATGGATTCTCTTGAACGTATAAAAACCATAGGAGAAGCTACAGGACGTAAGGCTGAAGCAGAGAAGGCAGTTTCTAACTTTGAAGAAAAACTTGCAGATGTGAAGAAAACTTTTAAAGGCGATACATTTGCAGGTAAAACTTTCAGTATTTTGGAAGATTGGGGAGCTACTGGTGAGTGGAGCGGTATATATTATGAGACTGGTTCTAGAGGTGGCACTTTAGTATATGAATATCTTGGACTTAAATATCCAGACAAGCTTAAAGAACTTATAGAAAAATCAGGAGAAGGACGCGGATCTATAAGTTATGAAGTAGCTCATGAGTATTTTGGTGACTATATATTATGGTTTAAGCAAGAAGGTAAAGAGTCTGATTATGCAAAGACAGAGATTTGGAAAAGCATTCCTGCTGTTGCAGAAGGCAGAGTTGTAGAAATTCCAGGACATTATGCAGGACTTTTCTTTTATTCTGATGTTACAAGTCTTACTGAACAACTTGACTATATGGTTAATGCAATAAATTCATTAGCTAAATAATTCTAATTAAGAAAGGAAAATAAATATGCAAAATACCTATAATAAAAAGCGACAATTAGGGGCTTTGAATTTTACAATCTATATGATTGCAGGGGTGGTTTTGCTGGTGATTATGTCGGCAGCATCAATTTCTTTTGGTGCTGCTGATATGAGTTTATCTACGGCTTGGGGAGCCATTTTTAATTTTGACTCTTCTTTAACTGAACACCAGATTATTCAAACTCTTCGACTTCCTCGTATAGCAGCTAATATAATTGTTGGGTCAAGCCTTTCCATATGTGGTGCTATAATGCAGGGAACCACAAGAAATCCTCTTGCTGATTCTGGACTTATGGGTATAAGTAGTGGTGCTTCTTTTGCTATAGCTTTTTGTATGGCATTTTTACCTGGTGGAAGTTATGGACAGATGATGCTTTTTGCATGTATTGGTGCAGCTGTTACTACAGGTATAACTTATTTTATTGCGTCTATTGGCAGAGGAGGCATGAAACCACAGAGACTTGTTTTAGCAGGTATTTCTATATCAATGCTATTTGGTGCTTTTAGCCAATATCTTTCTATAAAATATAGACTTGGGCATGCTTTAGCTTATTGGACTGCTGGAGGAACAGCAGGTGCTAAATGGAGTGAACTTGCTATAGTTTTCCCATTCTTTATTGTGGGCATAATTACAGCTCTTATTATATCACCTTCAATTACTCTTTTAAATCTTGGAGATGATGCAGCTATAGGTCTTGGACTTAATACTAAGAAGGTTAAAGCTATTTCTACTGTAGTTGTTTTAATACTTACAGGGCTTTCTGTAATTGTTGTTGGACCTGTTGGTTTTATAGGATTAATAGTACCTCATATTGTCCGCTACCTTATAGGCGTAGATTATAGATACATAATTCCAGCTTCAGGATTATATGGAGCTTTGATTACTGTGGCAGCAGATTTAGTTGGAAGGCTTATTAATAAGCCTTATGAAACTCCTATTGGAATTATTTTTGCTGTAATAGGGGTTCCGTATTTTCTTTATCTTACAAGGAAGCAAAGGAGGGAATTCCAATGAAGAAAAAGGGTTACTCAGTTTCACGTGGCTTAACTATTATTTTGATACTTACCATTGTACTGCTAGTTGTGGCAGTAATAAGCGTGAACTCAGGTAAAATGAACCTCTCTCCTTCGGAAGTTTTTGATGTTCTTATTGGAAAAGGTACAGCTAAACAAAATCTTATAGTATATGATTTTCGTCTTCCTCGTATTGTATTAACTATTCTTGTAGGTATTGGTATGGGAACAGCTGGATGTGTAATGCAGAGTTTACTTCGCAATGATATGGCTAGTCCTGGAACTTTGGGAATAAGTTCTGGTTCTGGATTGTTTGTATTATTGTTTATAGTTGTTTTTAAGGTAGATAGTGTATCTTCAGCTATTGCTCTCCCACTTTTAGCTTTTATAGGTGGAATGACAGCAGCAGTGCTTATATTTTTACTTTCATATAAAAGAGGAAAAAGCATATCACCTACAGGATTAATTTTGACAGGTGTAGCTGTTGGAAGTGGATATAGTGCTATTACTATGATGCTTACTTTAAAGCTAGATGAAAAACAGATGGATTTTATTCAAAGATGGAGTGCAGGAAGTCTTTGGGGAGACAATTGGACGTATATTTCTATTCTTGCACCTTGGATATTGATTCTATTTTTATATGTACTTTATAAATCTCGTACTTTGAATACTTTAAACCTTGGTAATCAAACTGCAACAGGCTTAGGAGTAGCAGTAAAGAGAGAATTTATAGGTTTAGCTGTAGCAGCTGTTGCTCTATCGTCAGGTAGTGTGGCCTTGGGTGGTAACTTCTTTTTTGTTGGAATGATTTCTCCACATATGGCAAGGAAGTTTGTAGGCGCAAATCATAAACTATTGATTCCTACCGCATCTCTAGTAGGCTCAATAATTATTCTATTATCAGACACTATTACTAGAACTATAAGTCTTGGAACCGATGTTCCTACAGGAATTATTATTACTGTATTAACTACACCTTACTTCTTATACTTATTAGTAAAGTCAAATTAAGGAGGTTTGTATGAAAAGTATTGAAACTAAAAATTTAGATATAGCTTATGATGATACTCTCATTGTAAAGGAATTAAATATGCAGATACCAGAGGGAAAGATAACTTCTATTATAGGAGCAAATGGATGCGGTAAATCAACTATTTTGAAAGCAGTTGGACGTATATTAAAGCCTAAGAAGGGTGTAGTACATCTAAGTGGACAAGATATAAGTAAATTACCTACAAAAGAAATAGCTAAAAAGATGGCAATACTTCCTCAAACTCCTACTGCACCAAGTGGACTTACTGTAGGTGAGTTAGTTGCATATGGACGTTTCCCTCATCAAAAAGGTTTTGGAAATCTCACAGAGGAAGATAAAAGAATTGTTAAATGGGCTTTAACTGCAACTAAGTTAAGTGAGTTTGAGAGAAGAGAAGTTGATGCTTTATCAGGAGGGCAAAGACAGAGAGTTTGGATTGCTATGGCTCTAGCACAGCAAACTGATTTAATTTTATTAGATGAACCTACTACTTACCTTGATCTTGCTCACCAATTAGAGGTTTTAAAGCTTTTATATGAGCTTAACCGTAATCAAAAGTGTACAATTGTTATGGTACTTCATGATTTAAATCTTGCTGCAAGATTTTCTGACTATATTATTGCTATTCAAAAAGGCGATATAATAAAACATGGAGCTCCTGAGGAAGTTATGACTCCAGAGGTGCTTAGAAAAACATTTAATATCAATGCTGATGTTGTTATTGAACCAAAGAGTAATCGTCCAGTATGCATTACCTATGATATTGTAGATGAAAATGAGGATGTAGAGTTGAAGGAAAAGGAGGTAGTAGGCATATGAGAACTACCTTACGTATTTTTATGGGAGCGAGAAAATATTGGATTTATTTAATATTAGCATTAATAGCCGTTATTATTTCTACCATAGCAGGATTTTATAATCCATGGGCCCTAAGAGAGCTTACAAGTATAGCAACAGAAGGAAGCGCTGATTTTGGAGCTCAATCTTTACGAATAGGATTGATGCTTTTAGTTGCAACTGTATTTCAATCAGCTGGAAGTTCTATTTCAGGATATCTAAACCATCATGCAGCTTTACATTATGTTGCAGATATGAGAACAGAAATTTACTCTAAACTTCAACATATGGGGCTTAAGTATTTTAATAAAAGTCGTACAGGAGATTTAACTAGCAGAGTTATTAATGATGTTATGGAGGTAGAGATTCTTTTAGCTCACGTAATTCCTGATTTTGTTGTTAATATATTGACTTTCGTAGGTGTTGGGATACTATTATTTTCTATTAATGTAAAGTTGGCTTTTTTAAGTCTTGTTACTATTCCTTTTCTTATTATGATTACTCTTTGGCAGAGTAATCATCTTTCTCCTATATGGAAGCAGAATTCTATGGTTAGGGGAGAACTTTCTGGTACTGTTCAGGATAATTTTTCTGGAATTAAGGAGATACAGATATTTAATCAACAGGAAAGAGAAGAAAAAAGGATTAAGAACCTTTCTGTAAAACATAGTAAAGCATACTTAAAGGCAAGCTTCTTTTTTGAAACCACTTTTCCGCTTCTTGCATTTTTCACTGCTCTAGGTTCTGTTATAGTTATAATATTTGGTGGATTTATGGTTTCAAGAGGAGAAATTAACATTGGAGATATTGTAGGATTTTCTATGTATCTGGGTATGTTTTATGGACCTATAAAGAGCTTTTCAAGACTTATGGAAATGTCAGGTAACGCACTTGCAGGGTGTAGACGCGTTTTTGAGGTTATGGATGAAGTTACAGATGTTAAAGAGAAAGTTAATGCAAAGAAAATGTCTAAGGTTAAAGGAGAAATTGATTTTAAGGAAGTTTCTTTCTCTTACAATGATGAAGTAAACATTTTGCAAAATATAAATTTTAAAGTAAATCCAGGAGAAACTGTAGCTTTTGTTGGGGCAACTGGAGTGGGCAAAACCACAATAGCCAGTCTTTTAAACCGCTTTTATGATCCTCAGAATGGAGGCATTTTAATTGATGGAATAGATATTAAAGATGTAACTTTAAAGAGTCTTAGAGATAATATAAGCATGGTTTTACAGGACACCTTTTTATTTAACGGAACAATTTATGAAAATATTGTTTATGGCTGGAAAGAAGCTACTAGGGAGCAGGTTCTTAAGGCTTCAAAGGCGGCTAATGCTCATGATTTTATTGAAAATTTAGAAGATGGTTATGATACCATAATAGGAGAGCGTGGAGTACGTCTTTCTGGAGGACAGAAACAGAGGATTTCCATAGCTAGAGCAATCCTTAGAAATTCACCTATTCTTATTTTGGATGAAGCTACATCAGCTCTTGATACAAAAACAGAGAAAGAAATCCAAGCTGCATTAGATGAAATTTCAAAAGATCGAACAACTATAGTAATTGCCCATAGATTATCAACTATCCGTAATGCAGATAAAATTGTAGTTCTAGAAGGAACAGGCATTAAAGAAACGGGAACCCATGATGAGTTGATTCGTTATGGAGGAACTTATGCTATGCTATATAGAAGTCAGGTATCTTAAATGTAAAAAAATTAACGATTTAAAATTGCAAAAGCAATTTTGAGTCGTTGATTTTTTTATTTATTATTATGTTCTGAAAGAAATTTTTGCATAGCATAAACAGAATCTGAACTAATAACGTGTTCTATAGCACAAGCGTCTTCATCTGCAATAGAACTATCGATGTTTAGAATTTTTATAAAGAAATCTTTAATAATGTGATGCTTTTTAGATGTAGATCTAGCTATTTCTAAGCCTAAAGGAGTTAAAAATATTTCCTTGTATCTTTCATTAGTTATAAGTCCTTTTTCAGCTAAAGTTACCATAGCGCTATTAGTGCTGGCTTTAGTTACTCCAAGCTTTTCTGCTATGCGAGTCATTTTAACTCCTTTACCTTCTTCTGATAACTCATAGATAGCTTCTAAATAATTTTCCATTACAAAAGTAAGTTTTTTCATACAAATCTCCTGTGATTTTTAAAGTTGATTTTATTCACTCTACATTAATAAAATGTCTTTTAATAATAATAACATATTTTATATGGAGTTCCCAGAATAGAGATATAATATATTGATCCAGAAATGTATTAAATATATTACATTTCTGTATAGATTTTAGAAATAACTTTTAATTTAAAGTATAATTATTATTAAGAGGAGTGATATTTATGAAGATTTTAATAGTTGAAGATGATATAGAGTTAAGGAATGAGCTTAAATTATTATTATATGATAATGGCTATGAAGCTATGATTTTACCTTCTTTTTATAATGCTAAACAGGAAATTTTAGCTATTGATCCTGACTTAATTTTGCTAGATATAAAGATACCAAATATTAATGGTCAACAGCTTCTGAAGGAAATTAGAAAGGAATCTGATGTACCAGTAATTATGGTGACTAGTAAGGATAGTGAGTTAGATGAGGTTTTAAGTATGAGTTATGGTGCTGACGATTATATTACAAAGCCATATAATCCAGCATTACTACTTCTACATATTGAAGCTTTGTTTAGGAGAATGAACAAAATTAATAATATCCAAAGCTACAGAGGTGTTAAGGTGAATACATTAAAAAGTACACTAGAGAATGGTGATAAGGAGTTATTGCTTTCAAAAAATGAAATGAGTATATTTTACTTCTTATTAAATCATCAGGGAGAAATTGTTACAAGGAACCAAATTATGAATCACCTTTGGGGAGAGGATAAATTTATTGATGATAATACCCTTACAGTTAATATAACAAGATTGAGAAAGAAGCTAGAAAGTATAGAGCTTAAAGGTGTTATTGAAACTAGAAGAGAGCAGGGGTACATTTTAATATGAAGCTAAAGGATTATTTAGGTGATAAAGCTATAATTATTTTAATGTATATATTTCTTATGGTTCTTATATTATTTTTTCTCATAATGTTCAAGGTGCCAATAGCATTAATAACATCTATTACAATTGTGCTTTTTATTTTTGGAGCAACGATGATAGTCTATGATTATTTAAGTAAAAGAGCCTTTTATAATGAGTTTCAAAGGAGACTAGAAGGTCTTGATAAGAAGTATTTAATAACTGAGATGGTGAATAAGCCTAACTTTTTAGAGGGTAGGCTACTTTGTGAATTCCTTTATGAAACAGATAAGTCTATGAATGAGGATATTGAAGAGTACAAAAGAAGTATAAGAGATTTTAAGGAATATATTGAGCTTTGGATTCATGAGGTTAAGTTGCCTATTGCTAGTTGTGTTTTAATTTTACACAATAATAAGGTTGATGCTAATAAAAAGGTGGGAGAACAGCTTCAACGTATAGAGAATTATGTGGAGCAGGTTTTATATTTTGCTAGAGGAGAAAATTCAGAGAAAGATTATCTAATAAAGAGATGCAACCTTAAAGATATAATAAATACTGTGATTAAAAAGAATAAAGATACTCTTATTTTGAAAAATATAAGAGTTCAAATGGAAAATACAGAGGTACAGGTGTTAAGTGACAGTAAGTGGCTTGAATTTATTATAAATCAGGTACTTAGTAACAGTATTAAGTATTGTAGTGACAAAGATCCAAGTATATCCTTTAAAGTTGTAGTGGAGGGGACTCAAAGTACCTTATATATTGAAGATAATGGTGTTGGAATAAGTGAGAAAGATATTTCTAAGGTTTTTGAAAAGTCCTTTACAGGTGAAAATGGAAGATTAGTTTCAACTTCTACAGGAATGGGATTATACCTAGCACAGAAGTTATGTAAAAAGCTTGGTCATAGTATAGACATAGCCTCAGTAAAGGAACAGTTTACTAGAGTATCAATTATCTTTAACAATAATGAATATTATGAAGTTTTGAATTAGGCATCTTCAAAAAATAAATAAGTCAGAATGCTCGTCTATTTTGTTTTATACTGCGTCAACAGAACCCGTAGATAGTGCTACTATCTACGGAACCTGTTTCCTTGTCTAACTCAAAATATACTTCCCATCTTTGACTTATTATTTATTTTCAGATGCCTTAGTATAGGTTACAGTGGCGTAAGGTAATGTAATATACTTCGATGTTTATGTACCTAGTCTTTTTATATAATTAATATTGTGATAAACGGTTGTTATGGGTTAGGAGAAGTATTGAACCCAATATAAGAAAGGTGGATACAGAATGTCAAAGGTATTAAAAATTGAGGGTATTAGTAAGTATTATGGAAATAAGTCTAATCTTACTAAAGCTATTGATGATATTTCATTAGAGGTTGAAAAGGGAGAATTTGTTGCCATTATGGGAGCTAGTGGTTCAGGAAAAACTACACTTCTAAATGTAATTTCCACTATAGATAAGGTGACAAGTGGTCATATGTTTATTGAAAATGAGGACATTACAAAGCTTAAAGGAAATGCTTTAAATAAATTTAGGAGAGAGGAGCTGGGCTTTATTTTTCAAGATTTTAATCTTCTTGATACCCTTACAGCCTATGAAAATATTGCTTTAGCACTACAGATACAGGATGTAAAGTTTAAGGAAATTGAAGAGAGGATTAAGAGTGTAGCGGAAAAGCTAGGTATCACTGAAGTGTTAAATAAATATCCTTATGAAATGTCTGGAGGACAAAAGCAGAGGATAGCAAGTGCTAGAGCTATCATTACAAATCCAAAGCTGATTTTAGCTGATGAGCCTACAGGAGCCTTAGATTCTAAAAGCTCTAAGATGTTGTTAGAAAGACTTAAAAATTTAAATGAGGATATAAAGGCTACAATTCTCATGGTTACACATGATGCTTTTACAGCTAGTTATGCTTCTCGTGTAATATTTATTAAGGATGGAAAGATATTCAATGAATTTATAAGAGGCAATGACACAAGAAAGGAACTCTTTAATAGAATTATAGATATGGTATCGTTACTTGGAGGGGATGCAAATGATGTTATTTAAGCTATCCTTGAAAAATATAAAGAAAAGCTTTAAGGATTATCTAATATACTTCTTTACTCTTATTTTAGGAGTAGCTATATTTTATGTTTTTAACTCCATTGATGGTCAGAATATTATGCTTACCATGTCTAAATCAACTAGTCAAGCATTTCACATGATTAATAATGTATTATCATCAGTAAGCGTCTTCGTTTCATTCGTCCTAGGCTTTTTGATAATTTATGCTAGTAGTTTCTTGATGAAGAGAAGGAACAGGGAGTTTGGCATATATATGACATTAGGAATGAGCAAGGGAAGAATATCTAAAATCTTATTTTTTGAAACTCTTTCCATTGGAGCAATATCCTTAGTCATAGGTCTTGGAATAGGTATTGCTTTATCACAGATTATGTCTATTGTTGTAGCTAATATGTTTGATGCAGATATGAGTAAATTCACCTTTACTTTTTCATCTTCAGCTATGGTGAAAACTATTATTTATTTTGGTATTATGCACATCATTGTTATGATATTTAGTACAATACAGGTAAGTAGATGTAAGCTTATTGATTTAATTCAAGCAGATAAGAAGTCAGAGAAGGTTAAAATGAAGAATCCATATCTATGTGTGATAGTGTTTTTGTTTTCAACAGTGCTTCTTGGATATGCCTATTATAATGTTACAACAGGAGCAAGTAACTTAGTGGAATTTTCAGATGTATCAAAGCAGATAATTTATGGTGTAGTGGGAACCTTTTTAATCTTTTGGTCTTTATCAGGCTTTATATTAAAGGCTGTAATGTCTATGAAGAATTCTTACTATAAAAAGCTTAATAGCTTTACCATAAGACAGTTTAGTAGCAAGATAAATACAATGGTATTTTCCATGACAGTTATATGCTTAATGCTATTTTTAACTATTTGCATATTCTCTAGTGCAGTATCCGTAAACACTGCTACTAAGGAGAATTTACGACATAACGTTCCAGTAGATATTCAGATTCAAAAGAGGGCAGATTTATCAACAACAGATGCAGATGTTGATGGAAATCCATACACTGAAGGCAAAATAGAGGATTCTAAAATTTCCATTGGAGAAACATTAACAAAGATGAATTTCGATGTGAAAGATAATTTTAAGGATGTCTTTGAATTTTACAGTTATAAAATAGAGGAGATTACCCTTAAGGATACTTTAGGAAATGCTTTCTCTAGCATTAAGGAAATCTTTCCAGACTTATATTTTTCAGACCTACAGGAGTTAGTAAAAATTAGTGATTATAATGAGATGGCAAAGCTTTATGGATTGACACAGTATGAGATAGGAGATAATGAGTACATGATTCTTTGTAATTATGACAATATGGTTAATATTAGAAATGAAGCCTTGAAGACTGGAGCTACAATTACTATAGATAATCATAAATACACTCCTAAGTTTGATCATTGTGAGGATGGATTTATAACTATGACTTCAGAGAAGATGAATATGGGAATTATCCTTGTACCGGATAATGCAGTTAGCAAGGCTATGAAAAATCGAAGTTATTTAATTGCTAACTATAATGCTACCAACAAGGTGGATAAGCAAAAAATCGAGGATAAAATCTTAGATTTACACAGTAACAGCTATGCACCGAATTCTGGATTATACATTAACACTAAGATATCAATTAATGATAGGAGTATATGCAGGGCAGCTATGGCTGTATTCCTTGGAATATATCTAGGTATAGTATTTTTAATTTCTAGCGCTGCCATTTTAGCCTTAAAAGAGCTATCTGAGTGCTCAGATAATATAAAGAGATATAGCATTCTTAGAAGACTAGGTGCAGATGAAAGGATGATTAATAAATCAATATTTAAGCAGATTGGTGTATTCTTTGCATTCCCATTGGTTTTAGCAGTTATACACTCCATATTTGGAATACAGGTGAGCAATCTTATACTTCAAACCTTTAGAAAGGCAAATATACTTCCATCAATAATAATGACAGCAGGTTTTTTAATAGTAATATATGGAGGATATTTTATCATTACCTATTTATGCTGTAAGAATATAATTAAAGAAGATTGATTTTTCATATCATAAAGCCTGTCTTAAAAAACTAATGATAAAGTATTATTTTATTTGGATATTTTTCACTTAATATAAATAGTCCAATGGTTATGGTTTTTAGATTATGAATTTAAGAGGCAAAAGCACTATTCTTTTAGGATAGAAGCTTTTGCCTTTGTTATTAAATTCTTCTTAACTCCAAGAAATCTAACCTCAGAAGATTTACAGAACAAAACTACAGTAGTTCT
The DNA here is from genome assembly GCF_002414285.1 of Clostridium sp. UBA5119. Taxonomy (NCBI): domain Bacteria; kingdom Bacillati; phylum Bacillota; class Clostridia; order Eubacteriales; family Clostridiaceae; genus Clostridium; species Clostridium sp. UBA5119. Next base: position 21,984 of record NZ_DHYX01000068.1, read on the forward strand.
CTATATCCATCGTTTTTAAGTTATATCTCCATGGATTTCTTTATTTTGTTTTTCTGAACTTCAATGGAGTTTTTCCGTAAGTCTTTTTAAACATTTTAGAAAAGTTTGCAGAATAATTATAACCAACTTTTTGAGATATTTCTTCAATACTTAAATCTGTGGTAGATAAGAGGTTTGCAGCAATATTCATTTTAATATGATTGGTGTATTCCCCAATGGACATATGATAGTGCTTAGAAAATCCTGCTTTTAATTTTTGTTCATTCAAAAATACCATCTTACTTAAAGTACTAATATTAGGAGGATTATTATAATTTTTTTCTAAAATATCATGGGTTTTTTGAATAGCATGGATATCAGACGAGGTTAGTTTTATTATTCTGTTAGCACCAATATTAATATTTCCATAGTTAATTTGATTAGTAAAAGCATTCTCAGGTTTAGTGGCTTCATTTATTAATATAGCTATGCACTCTAAAATTTTACTTTCTAGATAAATACTATTTAAGGAATTTTCATAAGTTAAACTTTGTAACTGATTAATAATATCTATAATTTTTAAGGGTAGATAAGTATAGGTATAATTTTTAATAAAAGAATCAAAATCCATTATCTTTGGAAAGTTAGGTTTTATTATTTCTTTAAAATAATTTTCATATATAGTTATTTCAGTTCCATGAAAATGTTGTCCTTTTTTCCAATGCTGTTCACCTTTTAAATCTTTTTCAATAACAAAGAAAGATGAAGGAGTAAAGGATGAAACAGGATTATTTTCAATTTTAAATTCCGTAATTCCTTTATAAACTAAACCAAAACGCATTAAATATTCAGGATTATCAAAGTATATGGAAAAATCCTCAGGTATTGTATAGTCTGCAATACCTAAATTATAATAACCAGCTCTAGAATAGGTAATTAAATGGCCAAGTTCAGGGTTATTCTTATTTGTATATAAAGTATAGTTTTTACTTTCAATTTTACTAAAGCATAATTTATTTAAAACCACAGATTTAAATTCTTCACTAGATTTTACTATCATAAAAATCCTCCTTCTTATAAATAATACTATATATAATTTGTAATTACTCAAGAAAAAATACTTAATATAGATGTATAAATAATTAAATTAGGTGCAAATATTGTTATGATAATGATAATCATATACAATTAGCTTTGTTAATATAAGAATTTAATTATTGAAAGGAAGATATAGATGAAAAGAAAATCAGTATTAAAAACAATTTTAGCTACTTGTATTGCATCAATGATTTTAGTTGGTTGTTCAAACACTTCAACTGTAGAAAAAGAAAGTAAAACTGTTACAGTAACAGACGTTAGAGGAGAAGTTGAAATTCCAGAAAACCCTGAAAGAATAGTTGACTTAAGTGGTAACAGTGACATTTTATCAATTTTAGAATATAAGGTAGTGGGAACTGCGAATAGTGATGCTTATGATTATACAAAATTCCCTACATATTTAGAAGACACACTAAAAGGTGCAACTATATTAGGTTATAGCATGCAAGATACCATGGATGTTGAAGCAATAATGAACTTAGACCCAGACTTAATTGTCATATCAACAGTGCAAGAAAAAATGTATGATCAATTAAGTGAAATTGCTCCAACTGTAATGATTAAATTAGAAGCTTTAAACTGGAAAGAAGATGTTAAGGCTTTAGCAAAGGTATTTAATAAAGAAGAGGCTGCAAATGCTTGGTTAGAAAATTACGATAAAAGGTCAAAAGAAGTTGGAGATAAGATTAAAGAAACTTACGGTGAAGATACAACTTATTTATCCTTCTTAGCTAGTGGTGGTCAGTTCTATGTATTTGATGGAGCAGGTTTTGGTAATGTTTTATATGAAGATTTAGGATTATCTAAACCAGAAGGTATGCCAGAACAAAATGATATAAGTTTACCAGTGGTAACCTATGAAGGGTTAGCGTCAATAAAAGCAGATTATATATTTGTGATTGCAACAGATGAAGACTTAAAAGTACTTGAAGAGAATGAAGTGTGGAATAATTTACCTCAAGTAAAAGAAGGTAAAGTTGTTAAACTAGATTCTTCACCCTACTTCGTACAAGGCTATAGCTCAATAGGTAGACAAGTGCTTTTAGACGAAATAATGGAGATGTTAAATGAAACAAAATAATAAAAATACAATAACTTTTATAGTTTGTAGTATTTTTATTCTAATAATCGGTGTATTCCTAGCTATTAGTCTAGGAGTCACCAATATTGGAATATCAGAAGTTTGGAATAGTATTTTTAATTATAGTGAAACTCTAGAACCTATGCTAATCAGAGATATGCGTATTCCTAGGGCCCTTACAGTGTTACTCACAGGGGGGATTTTGGGAGTGACAGGAGCTATGATTCAAGGAGTCACAAGAAATCCAATAGCAGAGCCGTCCCTTCTTGGAGTAAGTCAAGGGGCAACTATGGTTATAGCTATATTTTATGCTGTTGGGATTACTATAAATACTACAAATGTTATGATAGCTTCATTAATTGGGGCAATCTTTAGTGGAATTATAGTGATGGGATTTACATCAAGAAAATCAAATAATAGATCTATAGCAAAAATACTTTTGGCAGGTACTGCTATGAGTACTTTCTTTATTTCTTTAACAACTATAATAGGACTTTTATCAAATAAATCTCAGTTTATTGCTTTTTGGGTTTCAGGAGGTTTCAGAAATGCAACCTGGGCAGATTTTAATTTAGTTGCAATAGTTGGAATCTTAGGTTTAATAATAGCTATTTTCTTATCAGAGAAAATAAATATTCTAAGCTTAGGGGATGATGTGGCAATTAGCCTTGGTCAAAATCCAGAAAAAATAAGATTAATAACTTTTCTTGTTATGATACCAATGTGTGCAGCGGCCGTGGCTGTTGGTAAAAATATAGCCTTTGTTGGACTTATAGTTCCACAAATAGTAAGAAAAATATTTGGAGAAGATTATAGAAAAAATATACCTTTTTCTTTTTTGTTAGGTGCAATATTATTAATTTATTCCGATATAGCTGCAAGAATGGTGTATAGTCCTTATGAAGCCCCTATTGGAATATTTACAGCCTTAATAGGTGTTCCATTCTTTATCGTTGTAGCAAGAAGGGAGCGAGGTTGATATGAAAAGAAAAAGATCTAAAATAATAGTCCCAATGGTATTTATTTTATTAGTTGCATCTTTAATTATGTATTTATGTTGGGGAACTTATAAAATATCACCTTTAGATAGTATAAAAACTTTATTAGGTCAAGGAACAAAACTTCAAAATGCAGCAATTTTAAGTCTTAGACTCCCTAGAATGTTAGTAGGAATTTCTGTTGGTATTGCTTTATCTACAGCAGGAGCACTGTTGCAGACTATAACAAAAAATGATCTGGCAGATTCGGGAATAATTGGTATTAATGCTGGAGCAGCAGTGGCAGCAGTTATATTTGTTTCATTAAAAACTGTAAATTACTATAGTACACTGGGCCCTTTATCTGTATATGTATTACCTTTTATGGCTATTATAGGGGCAGGAATTTCGGCCACTATAATTTACCTATTATCAAGTAGAAATGGAGTTAAACCAAAGAGATTACTACTTATAGGACTTGGACTAAATGCAGGTTTAAATGCTTTTATTACCTTCTTTACTTTTAGAGGTGGAGTTGGCGATTACAATAGAGTACTAATTTGGACCTCTGGAAGCCTTTGGGGAGCAGGATGGAACTATGCAAAAGTAATTATTCCCTTAGTTACTTTAATGTTTATGGTTGTATTATTGGATTATAAAAAGTTAGATGCTCTTAATTTATCTGATGAACATGCAATTTCTCTTGGTTTAAACTTAAATAGGGAAAGAAAGAAGTTTTTATCCTATGCAGTTATTCTTGCTGGTGGAGCTACAGCTTTTGCAGGAAATGTAGGGTTTATTGGATTAATATCTCCTCATATAGCAAGAAAGTTAGTTGGTCCCTATCATAAAAATTTCCTATGGGTATCTGCAATTATAAGTATAGTAATAGTTTTATTTGCTGATGCAGTTTCAAGAAACTTATTTTCTCCAATTGAAATACCTGTAGGAATTACAATCTCAATATTTGGAGTACCATATTTTATTTATTTAATGATGAAGGAGAAATAAATGGAAGCTATTAGTGTAAAAAAATTATCAGTAGCCTATGAAGATAATCTCATAATAGATGATATGAATCTTTCTATTCCAAGAGGGAAGATAAGCATTATTATAGGGGCAAACGGATGCGGAAAATCAACTCTGCTAAAAACAATAGCAAGGGTAATAAAACCTAAAAATGGAGATATCTTTATAAATGGAAAAGATATAAAAATGCAAAAAGAGAAGTATATAGCAACACAAGTGGCTTTTCTACCTCAAGGACCGGTGTGTCCAAGTGGAATTACTGTAAAAGAATTAGTTGCTTTCGGAAGATTTCCACATCNNAGACAAAGGGCTTGGATTGCAATGACATTAGCACAAGAAACAGACATAATTATGCTAGATGAGCCAACAACTTATTTGGATATGTCTTATCAGCTTGAAGTACTACAGGTGTTAGAGAAATTAAATAAAGAAAAAAATATTACTATTATCATGGTATTACATGAGTTAAACAACGCTTGTAGATTTGCAAGTAATATTATCGGACTTAAAAAAGGTAAGATTATTTGTGAAGGTACTCCTATGGAAGCTATAACTAAAGAAAACTTAAAAGAGATTTATGGAATTCATGGTAAGTTGCAATTAAGTGAAAATAAAAATTACCCTATATGCATAGATTATGAACTTATAGGGGGATAAAATGAAAAACAAAAACTTTACTATAGTGGTTATTGGACAGATAATATCTTTATTTGGAAATGCAATTCAAAGATTTTGTATGTCCTTATATATTTTGGATTTAACAGGAAGTGCCGCTATTTTTTCAAGGATATTGGCAATTTCAACTATTCCATACATATTATTTGCACCTATTGCAGGACTATTAGCTGATACAGTAAATAGAAAAAAGATAATGGTTTACCTTGATTTTTTCAGTGCTGGGTTGATGGCTATATATTCAATAATATTGATAAGTGGAAGAGATAATATCATAATAGTAGGAAGCGTTATGTTCATGCTATCTACTATTTATACCTTATATAGTCCTTCTGTTACAGCTTGTATTCCGCAAATAGTTGAAAAGGATAAACTAGCTACAGCTAATGGAATAATTCAACAAGTTGGTGCTATAGTAAATTTACTAGGACCTATAGTCGCAGGTTTATTATATAGTTTTATTGAGATAAAAACAATTGTAATAATAAATGCTATCAGCTTTTTACTTTCAGCTATTATAGAGTTATTTTTGGAAATTCCAAATTTGCAGTTAAAGGAAAAAATAAAAACCCCTATTTTACAATCTTTTAATGAAATGAAAAAGAGTTTTATTTATCTAAAAGAAAAAAAGAAAGTTGTCTTAGGAATTATAGTTTTTTATGGGTTAACTAATATCTTTGTAGTACCAATTCTAAGTGTTGTATCTCCTTATTTTATTAAAATAAAATTGAATATGTCTTCAGCTATATATGGTTTTGTAGAAGGAATATTTGTTTTAGGAATGATACTAGGAGGGTTACTAATAACATTTAGACCTAGAATGTTTAAAATGAAAGACATGCATAAAACTATGTATCCTATGGTAGTAGCTATTGTAATTATAGGGATTTCAACTTATTTAACTAGATCAAATAAATTTATTGTTTTAGGACTTTATTCTATAGGTGGTCTTGGAATAATGTTATCACTAGCTTTATCTAATATTATATCTTTAACCTATATTCAACAAGAAATAAAAGAAGATATGCTAGGAAAGGTAAGTGCTTTTTCTACTGCTATTGCAACAGCAAGTATTGCACCTGGTCAATTAATATATGGACAACTTATAGACATTAACTTAAGCATTTATAATATCCTATTATTAACTTTAACTCTAAGTATAGGAGTAGTTTGGTTTATAAAATGGAATGTTAGGAAATTTTAAGATAAGGAATCTTCCTAGGGTGTTTATATATAAGGTTAACAAAACATAATCATATAAAAGATACACTAGTAATTTTATGTGATTTAGGCTTAAATAAATATATAGAGAAATATATATTAGGAGAGCGTTATGGTAAAGAGTAAAGAATTATTGTTAATGAGATATATATCATTTTGTATATTAACCTTTCAACTATTTATACAATTAGGAAATAAGAGCATAGTAAGTTTAGTTTTTCTTCTATTATTTATTATAAATAATCATTTGAGAATGTTTTATTTAGAGAAAGAGAGAAGTGTTATTCTTTCAATAATAATAGAGCTAGCATTTATACCATTGGCACAACTGAACTTTGGAGGAACTATTATTTTTTACTTAATAGGGGTATCCATAGATTTATTCCCGTTGAAAAGTAAGATAGTTAAGTATGGATTAGGGTTTATAATTTTATTTTTTGGAATTTATCCGAAGTTTAGCGGGCCTATTGAAGATGTCATTGTTAATTTTGTTTTACTTGGAATCTTCTTTATTCTTTTAAGTTATATATCTAGACTTTTTAGTACAAAGGTGGAAGCACAGCAGCTTTATGATAAGCTTAGAGTTTCAGATGAAAAACTTATAGAAGCTAATAAGGAGCTTGAAGGGTATGTAGAATCTATTGAGGAATTAACCTTATTAAAGGAAAGAAATAGAATATCAAGGGAAATTCATGATAGCGTTGGACATACTTTATCTACTGCTATGATTCAGTTATCTGCTATGGAAGCTATTGCGGAGAAGGAAAATAGTTCTATGAAGGATATGATAGGAAATTTAAGGGCTTTTATTAGTGAAAGTTTTCAAGATGTGAAGAGAGCTGTAAGGGAGTTAAAGCCTGATGAATATGATAGTTATCAAGGAATTTTAAGGCTTCAGGAGGTATGTAAAAACTTTGAGAGAATGTCTGGAGTGGAAGTTAAGGTCATTATATCAAAGGGTGATTGGAATTTATCAACTAAGCAGATTAATCATTTATATAGAATGATTCAAGAGATCTTATCAAATTCTTTAAAGCATGGTAAAGCAACTATGATTAAGGTTATTATGAATTTTACAGAAGATGAATTTGTAATATCCTTTAGTGACAATGGAGTGGGAACAGATAAAATTGTGGAAAGCGGACTTGGACTTAAAAGTATAAGAGAAAGAGTAGCGGAAATAGAGGGTATAGTTCATATGAAGTCTAGCAAAGACAATGGTTTTTTTGTTAAGGTTATAGTTCCAAGGGAAGTGGAGGTGTAGGAATGGAGAAGATTAAACTTTTAATTGTAGATGATGAGAAATTAATAAGAGAAGGCTTGAAAGTAATGCTTTCAGTTTATGAGGATATTGAAGTTGTTGGGATAGCTGAAAATGGTTATAAGGCTTTGGAAGTTTGCAAAACCACTGATGTTGATGTTGTTCTTATGGATATAAGAATGAAAACTTGTGATGGGGTTATGGGGACAAGACTTATTAAGGAACAATATACAAAGATAAAGGTTATAATTCTTACCACCTTTAAGGATAAGAAGTATATAAGAGAAGCCATGAGGTATGGAGCTTTTGGTTATATGCTTAAGGATAGTTCTCATGATGTAATTTATGAAGGTATAAAGATGGCTTATAAAGGTAATATGGTAGTTCATCCTGATGTGGCCATAGAAATGATGGGAAGTAATGGAGTAATAAAAAATAATATAGATAAGTATGGACTTTTGGAGAAAGAGCTTAAGATAATAGAAGCAATAGCTAAAGGTTTAACTAATAAAGAGATTTCAGAAGCGTTGTTTTTATCAGAAGGAACAATAAAAAATAATATTACAAATATACTATCAAAGCTGAAGCTTAGAGATAGGACGCAGATTGCAATTTTTGCTTTTAAAAATGGAATAGTGACTTAAGTCATTTATATAGTGACTTTAAGTTATGGTCATCCCCCTGGAAATATCTTATTATAATAGTAAGATAAGTCTAGGGGGTAATTTTATGTGTATTATAGAAGTAAAAAATATTAGTAAAAGATTTAATGATAAGTTAGTTTTAGATAATATTAGCTATAAAGTAAAAGAAGGGGAGATATTTGGCTTTATTGGACCTAATGGAGCAGGTAAGTCAACTTTAATAAATATTATGACAAGCTTATTAACACCAGATAGTGGGACTATTGAAATATGTGGATATGATATTTTAAGGGATCCAATTAAGGCAAAGGAATGTATGGGATATGTTCCACAGGAGTTAGCTCTAATGGAGGACCTTAACGCCTATGATAATTTAGAGTTCTTTGGAGCTTTATATGGACTAAAGGGGAAGCTTTTGAAGGAAAGAATAGCAGAGGCCCTTAAAGTAACTGGATTAGAGGAAACTAAAAAGCAAAAGGTTAAGAAGTTTTCAGGTGGAATGAAAAGAAGACTAAATATTGCAGTATCAATTCTACACCATCCAAAGGTTTTAATATTGGATGAGCCTACCGTTGGTGTAGATCCACAATCAAGAAACCATATATTTTCTTTCATAAAAAATATATGTAAGGAGTGGGGTACTACAGTAATTTATACTTCTCATTATATGGAGGAAATCGAGGAGCTTTGCAAGAGAGTATTTATAATTGATTTAGGCAAGGAAGTATCCTATGGGGATAGAGAAGAGATTAAGGCTTCAGTTTTCTCCAACAATAAGGTGATTATTGAAACTCAAGAGATAAGTGGAGAAACAATAATTAAGTTAAAGGATTTAGAGGGAATCGATAAGGTATCAGATAAGGATAATGTACTTACTTTAACTATTGATTCAAAGTTTAAGCTGGCTAGTGTGCTTTCATTATTAGAAAAAGAAACCGTTAATATAAAGAAGATTAGCTATGAAGAGGCAAAGCTTGAAGATGTATTTTTATCATTAACAGGAAAAACTTTAAGAGATTAGGGGGAAGATAATATGAAGGCATTATATTATGTAAAAACTACCCTTAAGGGTATGTTTGCAAATGGCGTAGTTACCATAGCATATTTTATTTTATTTCCTATTTTACTTGCATGTTTTATGGCATTTTTTCATAATTTAAATGATGAAAATCCATTAAGGCTTAAGGCATTAAATGTTCAAATTGTAGATGAAGACAACACCGAAAATTCAAAAAAACTTATAGAACTTCTAGTCAGTAAAGATTTTAAAGAGGTTGTAAATATAGTAGATAAAAACCCAGATGTAGAATTAATAATAAAAGAAGGATATGAGAAAAATGTTTTATCTTTAAATAAGGGAGATATAATTATTAATAAAAAAGTAGAAGGCATGGGAATGTCCACTGACACCTTAAAGGTAATATTAGATAGATATCATCAAAATTTATATGTATCTATGGCTGGTGGAGATATGGAGAATTTAAATAGAATTATGGAATCATCTATAGTTGAAGATATTACAATAGATACTGTAAAAACCAATAATCCCTATGAAAAGATATCAGCATCTATGATTGGGTTTGTAGTTACCATGCTTATATTTACTATGATTCAAGGTGGTTATGCAGATATTAGCGTGAATTTAGATAAAAGAATTAATGCAACTCCTATTACAAAATTACAATATCTTTTTTACGATACTATAGCTTTGATAGTATATGTGTTTATAATAATCAGTGGATATGTAATTTTCTTTAGAGTAGCTGGATTAAGTTTTAAAGGGAATATTTTAGATTTAATATTATTAATATTAATGGGAACTATGCTAGTAGTATCTATGTCTAAAAGTATATCTACTATATTTGGTCCTAAGTATGGAAAAATAATAGGGACTATAATATTTACCTTACCCCTAATAAGTGGAGAGATATTTTCAGGTGAAGGGAATAAATTTGCGTTACTAACACCAACACATTATTTAAATAATGCATTTAATTTATATAATTTAAATGGAAATTTAGAAGGCTGTGGTAAATGGATATTAATTATAATTGCAATGTCAATTATTATATACTCTGCAGCAATAATTAAAGCAGTAATTCAGGGGAGGAAAAAGGTATGCGCTTAATAAGATTAGTATTAATTAATATGAAAAGACAATTAAAAAGTCCATTTATGTTACTAATGACCTTGATATTTCCTGTTGTTATGATTTTAGTTATAAATGGTGGTGGTTTAAGCCACGGATCAGGAAGCATAGGGATTATAGATAAAAGTAATTCAGATCACTCTACTGAGGTTATTGAGAAATTGAGTAAAGAATATTCAATAAATACACTAGAGGGTCAGGTAGAAGATAATTTCGATTTGCTTAGAGAAAATAAATTAGGAGCAATTTATGTTATAGAAGATAACTTTCAAGATTTATTAGATAATGGAGAGCTTCCTAAAATTCAGTGTTATAGAACAGAAGCTTCCAGTGGCTCAATAATGGCAGAAGATATTATAACAAACTATGTATCTGGAGTTGTTGAGGAAGAAGTAAGTGAAGGGCTAAGCACAAATTCTACTACTGCAGTTATTGTAGATGAAGAAGTAGATAGTAAAGAGGACTATAAGATGACTGTATTAATGCTATGTTATTTTATGATGATAGGTGGGTCCGTTATTGCTGGAGAAATAATTAAGCTTAGAGAGCAAAAGGTATTAAAAAGAACCATAGCAACTAGTAATTCAGATATAACTATTTTAGGTAGTTTATTTATTTCATCCTTTATAATTCAAGGAGTTTTAAGTTGCTCAGCTTTTATAATATTAACAATGGTATTAAAGCTTCCTAACAACAATATTCCTCAAGGAATACTAATCATATTTCTAAGTAGCTTAGTTACAACATCCATTATTGTAGCAGTAACAAGATGGATTAGAAATGTAACCTTAGCGAGTCTATCTACAGTCGTTTTTGGAATAGCTGCCTTTGGTATGGGGATTTTTGGATCAGAAATAGATTCATTTGAAAATGTTCCAGAAATAATAAGTAGAATCAGTGTAATATCACCATTTACATGGCTACTCAGAATAATAAATACAGGGGAAATTATTGTTCCTATCTTAATTATATTTTTAATGTCTATTATGTTATTTACAGCAGGTAGCTTTAGGTTGAGGGAGTTTGTTAAAGAATAATGTAGATTTAAAATTAGTAGCTTTCAATTTAGATTGGGGCTACTATTTTTTTATGTGAATTTATTTCAGAGAAATATTAATTAAGTACGTATATATTTATTTAGAATAATCTAGATTTTTAATGGGCAAACTTAAATGGAATAAAAGTTACAAATTTTAAAAGAGGGTGTAAAAACTTTACACTAACTCAAATAGTAAAGGAGAATGATTATGAAAAGAAAAATTAAAATTATTGTAGCGTTAGTAATGATGGTATTTATTATTCAAATGCCTTTAGTGGCAAGTGCACAGAGTATTTTACATATTCAAAGTGATACCATGAAAGAAATGGCGGAACCAAAGGACATAGTGGATATAGCTATAAGTGATGGCAGATTTAAAACTTTAACAGCAGCTTTAGAGGCAGCCGGATTAGTGAATACCCTAAAGAGTGAAGGTCCATTTACAGTGTTTGCACCTACAGATGACGCATTTTCAAAACTTCCAGCAGGAAAAATTGATGAGCTATTAAGACCAGAAAATAAAAATGTGCTTACAGATATTCTAACTTATCATGTTTTCAAAGGTAAAGCTACTGCTGCAGATGTTGCTAAATTAAATGGTAAGGAAATAACCATGGCAAATGGAAAGAATGCTAAAATAGAGATTAAGGGTGATTCAGTATATATTGATGGAGCAAAAGTTATAATTACTGATATTATGGCTAAAAATGGAGTTATACATGTAATTGATACTGTAATGATGCCTTAGTAGATGGATTATACAAACAGTTTAAATTAAGGTAAAAGATGCTAATCATCTTAGGATGAAGCATCTTTTTTGCTTTTATTTCATATTAAGATTGATAGATTTAATTTGATATTTCAATAGTAAACAAAGACATAAGTATTTAATGAATAACATATTAGAATAAATAATTATTAAAAGTATAAACTAAAAAGAGGTTAGTTATTATAGAAGTTTATATCTATAATTTATATAAAACGAAGAAGAAAAGGAGATACAATGAAAGAAGGAAAAGCATTAATAGATACAGGATTCAACTTGGAAAACAGTTATGCTGGACTTCCAGAAAAATTTTTTGCAATGCAAAGACCAAGTCATGTACCATCACCTAAACTAGTTATGCTAAATTATCCACTAATAAAATCTTTAGGATTGAATGCTGAAGCATTACAAAGCATTGATGGAGTGGATATATTTGCAGGGAATAAGGTTCTGGAAGGAGCTATGCCTCTTGCTCAGGCATATGCAGGACATCAATTCGGCCATTTCACCATGTTAGGTGATGGGAGAGCTGTTCTCGTAGGTGAGCATATTACTCCCCTAGGTGAGAGAGTTGATATTCAGCTTAAGGGTTCAGGTAGAACTCCATATTCACGAGGAGGTGATGGAAAAGCATCACTAGGTCCAATGCTGAGGGAATATATCATAAGTGAAGCAATGAATGCACTAGGTATTCCTACTACTCGTAGTTTAGCTGTGGTTACAACTGGTGAGTCAATAATGAGAGAAACACAGTTACCTGGTGCAATTCTCACTCGTGTAGCAGCTAGTCATATTCGTGTTGGTACATTTCAATACGCATCAAAATGGGGTACCATTGAAGAACTTAGAGCTTTAGCTGATTATACTTTGCAAAGACATTTTCAAGAAGTAAAGGGTAAAGAAAATCCATATCTTTTATTACTTCAGCAAGTAATTAGGAAGCAGGCTGAGCTTATTGCAAAATGGCAGTTAGTTGGGTTTATTCATGGTGTAATGAATACTGATAATGTAACAATTAGTGGAGAAACAATTGATTATGGGCCATGTGCTTTTATGGATACCTATGATCCTTCTACTGTATTTAGTTCTATTGATATTCAGGGTAGATATGCTTATGGTAATCAACCTAATATTGGTGCATGGGATCTTGCCAGATTTGCGGAGGCTCTGTTACCATTGTTACACACTGATGAGAATGAGGCATTAAGGCTAGCACAAAAAGAAGTTTCACATTTTGCTGATTTGTATAAGAATAATTGGATTAGAGGAATGAGAGCAAAACTTGGAATTTTTAATGAAGAAGTTGCTGATGAAGCTTTAGTTGAGGAACTTTTAAGTATTATGCAAAAGTATGGTGCAGATTATACCAATACCTTCCGTGTATTGACTAATGGAAAGATAGAGGATAATGTACTCTTTGGTAAAGAGGAATTTGATAAATGGTATAAGCTATGGCAGGAGAGGTTAACGAGACAAGAAGAATCGGAAATTTCTTCAAGGGAGCTTATGGAGAGAAGTAATCCAGCGGTAATTCCACGTAACCATAGGGTAGAAGAAGCACTAGAAGCTGCGGTAAATCAAGGAGATTATAGTGTTATGGAGAGATTATTAGATGCTCTCTCAAAACCATATGATCACTCTAGAGAACTAGATTATTACACTATATTGCCGGAACCATCAGCTTGTCAATATAGAACCTATTGTGGAACTTAATATAAAAATAGCTAGTAAAATTAATTTGGTTTTACTAGCTATTTTTATTGACTTTAATCCTAGACAAAAGTTTAGAATAATATTAATTAAAAGAAATAGAGGATGAGCATTATTCACATATTGATTTTTTAGAAAATGAATTTAAAAAATATAATAAAAAGGTACAGTATAGAAAAATAGATGAACTTAATTATATAATAAAAGTAGATTAGTATTTACAAAAAACCATAGTAAAAGAGGGGGAACATATGAAGACAATAGAAGTAGTAGCAGCAGTAATAAAACATAATGACAGAATATTTATTACACGTAGAGGATACGGTGACTTTGTTGATATGTGGGAATTTCCTGGAGGGAAAATAGAAATTGGTGAATCAAAAGAAGAAGCACTTATTCGTGAGATAAAGGAAGAATTAGAATTAGATAGAAAAATATCAGATTTTTTAACCACAGTGGAGTATGATTATCCTAGTTTTCATCTTATTATGCATTGTTTTATTTGCCAAATTTCTGGTGGAAAATTAAATCTAAATGCTCATAATGATGCTAAGTGGATTACCTTTCATGAATTAGATGGTGAAAAGTGGATTCCAGCGGATATTTTAGTTATTGATGCTCTGAAGAATATGTAAGAAAAGGGACTTAGCAAATTAAATTACTTTGCTAAGTCATTTTACTTTATGAAGTAATGTATTCATAAATATCTTCTCTTACAGGAGTAATCAATTGATATTTAATCTCTACAGCTGTTTTATTAGTATTTTTCATAATGAATTGGACAGGTATTCCTACAGCTTTAATTTTCCCAAGGAAGTAAAATTCTTTTGAAATTTTATCATCCTTATTTTTTCTAAGGAATAAGCTCATTTCAACACCGGTTTCTTCAGCTTTATAAGCTTGTACAATATCATCAGAAGTTATTGTTCTACTTGACTTTGATATAGCAATTAACTGGGACGGAGATAGAAATCTATCTTCATAGTTAATAGTATCAGTAATATCTTCAGATTTCTCGTAGTTGATAAATACAGGGTAAGTTTTAGTAGTTTTATCATATTTATATCCACCAATATTAAGTGCAACTTCACCTTTTTCCCACTGAAGTAATCTACAAACATCCTCATAGGTATATTTTTGATATAACTGAAAACTAGTATTCATATAACTTTTACTGTAGAATTTCTTATATCTTTCTATTCCAAAATGAATTAACTCCTTAATTATATATTTAAAATCCCTATTTTCAAGATGGTTCTTAAAGGATTTAGAAATTCTATAATCAGAATCTAACGCTTCTAAGAAAACACACTTTTCATAAGTTTTTTTACCAGAGCCAGTGGGGAATTCATTTGTAAGAACGTTAACTACATTAGTTTCAGTGGTAGCTTTAAAATCTATATTATAATCATCTTTTAGCTCTTTTTTTAGTCTATGAATTAGATTAGTTTCATGGTTAATAGCAAGCTTAAGCATAAGCAGTTCATGAATTCTTTTACCGGAAGCTAGCTTTTTAGAGATGAATTCAATAAATAATTCTTCAGACTCATTAAGTTCTATAGCATAGTCCTTCTCATATTTTTTTAAGAATTTATAATATGAACCCAAGCTTTTATTATCAAATATTCTTAAAGGATCAATAGATTCATAGGTATCAAAATCTGTTAAACTTGGTATTCTACCAATCTTTTGCTTAAGATTATTATAACTTTCTTTAATTAGCTTAATATCATTAAAGTTAGCTTTATCAATGGATTCAAATATTTTCTTTTTAGATATTTCATCAAAATTAATAGTGGAGCAACCAGGTATTATTCTTGTTCCTTCCATAACATATTTTCTAATGGAATCCTTGTTAAAGGTTCTATCTCCAGATAAGGCAATAGGAATTAAAAAATTGCTGTTATAGTTTCCTATAAAGTCTATAATAACAACATACTCTTTAAACTTATGTTTTCTAAGACCTCTACCTAATTGTTGAACGAAAATTATAGCTGACTTAGTTGGCCTTAACATAACAACTTGATTAACAGCAGGTATATCTACACCTTCATTAAATATATCAACTGTGAAAATATAATCTAGAGAATTATTTAATTCTTCTTGCTCTAAACGTTGAATTGCTGCTTCTCTTTCATCCTGAGTATTTTCTCCGGTTAAGGCTACTGTTTTATAACCGCGAGTATTAAATATATTTGAAAGTTGAATGGCTTCATTTTTATCACTACAGAATATTAACCCCTGTACTCTTTCACCACAATATCCATAAAAATTAATTTTATCAATGATATGATTAACTCTTTCTTCAGCTACTAAAGCTCTAAAGTCTGATTTTTCCTCTAACTCCACGCCATTAACACTAATATCAGATACACCAAAATAATGGAATGGACAAAGTAAATCTTCTTCTAAGGCCTGTTGAAGACGTATTTCATAGGCAATGTTGTAGTTAAACATTTTAAAAATATCAAAGTCATCACTTCTTTCAGGGGTAGCTGTCATGCCAAGTAAAAATTTAGGATTAAAATATTCAACTATCTTTTGATAACTATTAGCTCCTGCCTTATGAACTTCATCGATGATAATATAATCAAATTCATCTTTGCTAAAACTTTGAAGTACCTCATCCTTTGATAGTGTTTGGACTGTACAAAAGATAAAGTCTTTATTAATTTCCTTTCGGTTTCCAGAGAGAATTCCCATGCTTCGAGTATCACCAAATACATTTTGAAAGCTATTTAAACCTTGATTGGCTATTTGTTCTCTATGTACTATAAATAGAGCTTTTTTAGGATTATAATTTCTTAACTCAAAAGCAGATAGATAAGTTTTTCCAGTACCAGTAGCAGAAATTAAGAGAGCCTTATCTGCACCATTTTCCCTGAGCTTATTTAATCCTTGAATAGCAGCTACCTGCATTTTATTTGGCTTAAGCTTATATTGTGCTAGCCTTGGAATGTTACTTTTTCTTGCGTATTCAATTTGCTTTTTATAAATATCTTCATAGGTTTCTATCCAATTTAAAGTTAAGTCATCAGCATCCTTCCAAAGCTCCTGAAATTCATCAATTATATTTTCAGTTAAGGAACCTGCCTCTAAAGAAGAAATTTTTAAATTCCATTCCTTATTTTTTGTTAATGCCGATTGAGTTAAATTCGAACTTCCTACAATTAATTTATAATGATCTTCATATTTAAATATATATCCTTTAGTATGAAAGTTTTCTTTGCTATATAACTTAATTTCAATATTTGAAAATTCAAGTAGCTTCCTTAATGCTTTAGGCTCACTGAAATTCAGATAATCTGTAGTTAAAATTTTACCCTTAACACCTTTTTTATTTAAGTATTTTAAGGTTTCTAGTAATGGGGTTATGCCACTGCTTGTAATAAAGGCAACGGATATAAAAAACTCTTTACATTTAGTTAATTCAGAGATTATTTCATTTAAAACCTTGCTACCTTTTGAATGGTCATTTACTATTAACTTTGGTGTTAAAGCTAAATTTGAATGGATTAAGCTATTTACTAAACCAGTTTCACTAGCTTTAATAATTTCATCTTTAATTAAATTTTTATCATTTGTATCCATATCAATAGTCTTAAAGTTAATACTTACTGGTGTATTAACTATGTC
Organism: Clostridium sp. UBA5119; assembly: GCF_002414285.1. Taxonomy (NCBI): domain Bacteria; kingdom Bacillati; phylum Bacillota; class Clostridia; order Eubacteriales; family Clostridiaceae; genus Clostridium; species Clostridium sp. UBA5119. Next base: position 39,249 of record NZ_DHYX01000068.1, read on the forward strand.
TGTTTTAGTTATAGTACTCATATTTACCTCACAATTAAATTATCATAGTTAAAGTGTAAATAATTTCATTAATTCTTATACTATAACATAATTATATGATAGGGATTTTACTATATAATGATATAATGTATTTAAATAGAATTTACCATACTAAAAGTAAGGTGAACTGTGAATATTATAGAATACTTGATATTGATATAAGGTAAATTAAATAAAAAATTTATAGGGAGATGGCATTAAAATGGGTACAAAGTTTAGTTTAGTTAACTATTTAAATGAAGGGGTAGAAAGTATTGTGAAGGGTGCAATGAAGGCTTCTTTTCAAAACCCTAAAGAATCAAAGTTCATTATGAAATATATTGTAGAAAGCAAAAAAGCAGCTAAAAGAAGAAAAAACTTTGAAGAGAAAGGACAACATATTCCACCTTTCCTAATCTCAAGCATCACTAGTAGCTGTAATCTCTTTTGTAAAGGGTGTTATGCAAGAGCAAATAATTCCTGTGGTGAAAAATCAAATAAAGAACAAATGACAAGTGATCAATGGGAAGATATATTTAAACAGGGGAAAGAACTTGGAATTTCTTTTATATTACTAGCTGGTGGAGAACCTTTAATGAGAAAGGATGTTATAGAAAAAGCATCTCAAATTAAAGAAATTATTTTTCCTATATTCACAAATGGGACTATCCTTGATGAAGAATATATTAAGCTATTGGATGCTAATAGAAATCTTGTGCCTGTTATTAGTATTGAAGGTGATGAGAACAAAACTGATGCTAGACGTGGTAAAGGAACCTATGAACTTCTCATAAATAAAATAGATTCACTTAAATCTAAAGGAATATTATATGGAGCTTCTATAACTGTTACCACAGAAAATATCTATAATGTGGCTAGTAAAGAGTTTATAGCAGAATTATATAACAGAGGTTGCAAGTTAGTAATTTTTGTAGAATATGTACCAGTAGTTGCTTCAACTAAAGATTTAGCACCAACTGATAAAGAAAGGAACTATCTTGAAAGTGAACAAGCTCGTCTTAGAGAAATTTATGAAGATATGATTTTTATTTCTTTTCCAGGCGATGAAAAACATTCAGGGGGGTGTCTTGCTGCTGGAAGAGGTTTCTTTCATATTAACACAAGTGGAGGAGTAGAGCCATGTCCATTTTCACCTTTTTCAGATACAAGTTTAAAAAATTCTAGCTTGTTAGATGCATTACAATCACCTTTATTTAAAAAATTAAGTGCAGCAGAAATGCTTGTTGGTGAACATAAGGGTGGATGTGTACTGTTTGAAAAAGAAGAAGAAGTAAAAAAGCTTCTGGTATAAAATAAAAAAATATAAATTGCATTTAAGAGGTGTAATATATGGAGAATGTAGAACTAACAAATATGGTTATGATAATGGATAAATTAAATAATAAAGTTCTTGTTCAAAACCGCATTAAAGGAAATTGGACTGGCATAGCTTTTCCAGGGGGACATGTAGAAAAGGGTGAGTCTATTGTAGATTCAGCCATCAGAGAAGTTAATGAGGAAACTGGCCTAGTAGTAAATAATTTAGAAATTTGCGGTGTTAAAGATTGGTATAGGGCAGAAGATAATAAAAGGTATATGGTTTTTCTTTTTAAAACTCATTCATACCAGGGAGATTTAATAGAGCATGGTGAAGAAGGGCATGTATTTTGGAATGATATAGATAAACTTCATTTATTAAATCTTGCCCATGGATTTGATAGGATGGTTAAAATAATGTTAGAGGATAGACTTAATGAGTATTTTATTACAGAGAATCAACAAAAATCTCATTGGGAGCATATGCTAAAGTAAATATAAGTCAATTATAAGATTTAAGATTTTATGTTTCGCTTATTTTGAATGTTTCTGGATTATTGTGTGTAAAATATAAGTAATATAAATATCTAAGTTCTTAGTAGAATTTCTAGGAATATGCGAATAAATTACTAATAGAACTTTATCTTAGAAATTTAACAAAGCTTTTTCAGTCAATTATACAAATGAAAAATGTTATGAATTTTATGGAGGTAAACTTGTGAAAAAAATAATTATTTTAGCAGAGAGTGGAGCAGATATTCCATTAGATTTAGCCACATTACATAATATTCAGGTTATCCCCATGCACGTGATAATGGGAGACTCATCTTATTTAGATGGTTCAATACCTGTAACAGAAGTCTATGATTATTATAAAAAAACTAAAAAAATACCATCCACTTCAGCAACTAATCCAGAAGAATTTCATATTTTGTTTAAAAAAATAAAAGATGAAAATCCAGGTTGTATTATTCTTCATATTGGATATACATCTAAAGCCTCTTGTGCTTACCAAAATGGACTTATTGCTTCAGAAGGAATGGAAGATATTTATCATGTTGATTCTTTAAATGTCACTGGTGGTCAAGGAGCAATTGTTTTAAGAGCAGCTGAAATCATAGAAAAACATCCAAATATAATGATAACTAATTTAATTGAAGAAATTCAGGATTACGTGGCAAGAGCCAGGGTATCTTTTATCCCTGGTGATCTTGCATATCTGAGAGCTGGAGGGCGTGTATCCAATGCTGCATACTTGGGAGGAACTTTACTACTAATAAAACCCCTCATTGAAATTGTAGATGGAAAGTTAATTTCAACACAAAAGTTTCGTGGGAAAATGGTTAGTGTTGCTGATAAGTATATAAAAGAATATATTAAGAGATACAATTTTGATAAAGAACAATTATATCTTATTTATTCTTTGGGTCTTGATGAATCTATAAAACATAACATGGAGGGAATTGCTAAAGAAGAGGGATTTAGAAAGATTATATGGATTCAAGCAGGATGTGTAATTACATCTCATAGTGGTCCAGGAGCTATTGGAATAGCAGGATTTGAAAAGGTTAGTTCTAAATAAAAATAAGGCTTTATAACATTAATTTTTTAATTTTATAGAGCCTTACTTTATTAGAGAAAGGTATCCACTCCAATTACATTGGCTTGTTCATTATTATCCATAGGAATAATAGTACATTAGAAATATTATGTTACTTAAGTTCTTTTTTATATAAGATTTAAGATTTTATTTTTATTTATTATTTTGAGAATCTTTCTGGATTATTACCAATTTCATTACATAAAGATGTGATTACGTTGCATGTATTAGATAAGTTTTCTTTATTGATCTTATCAGCGGTATCTTTATCTGTATGGTAGTCAACAAATGGGCCATATTCAAAATATGCCACTGGTATACCAGCTGCTTCAAAAGCTACATGATCACTTCTATTACTTTCATCTCTTCTATTATCATATTGGAAGTTATTCATACAACTTACTGCTAAATCTGCAGTTAAGGAATCTTTAGAGCTATCCATTGTGTAAACACATAAGTTATCACCGATACCAACCATATCAGCATTTATCATTGCAATAGTATTTTGTAAATCATCACTATTTAAAGATTGAACATAATAATTTGAGCCCACTAAACCTATTTCTTCAGCACCAAATGCAATAAATTTAATATTACAATCAAGGTTTTTCTTGGATAAAATCCTTGCTGATTCCATTACAGTAGAAATACCTGAAGCATTGTCATTTGCAGCTGGGGTATCTACTCCATCATAGTGAGCTCCAACTATTAAGGTTTTAGCATCTTTCTTTTTAGATTTTAATGTTGCAATAATATTTTTTGATTTACTATCTATACACTGACTATCAACCTTTAGTGTGGCTTTAAGGCCTTTTTTTGAGGTTATTATGGTTGAATTAAGATATTCTGCATCAGCTTTAGATATTGTAACAGCTGGTATTTTTGTAGGTTCAACTAGGGTAGCGGATAGAGGTTCTTCACTATTAGGATCAAAAAATATAACACCTACAGCACCCATTGCAGTAGCTCTTTCAGTTTTATTTTTAAATGTATCACCACCACGTTGAATAATAACAAGTTTATCTTTTACTTTAGCTTTTTCCAGATCGGTTTGTGTTCCCATATATCCATTAACAACTTCTGAAATTAAACCGTCCTTTGGAGTCTCTTTACTAAAGGTTAAAGCCTTAGATTCAACCAATTTACTTTCAGGTATATCTATTTTTACTTCTACATCATTACATTTAAATGCTGTTACAGGAAATTCTTGTTCATCAACACTAAGTCCCATGTCTTTAAACTCTTTAGAAATATATGATGCTGCATCCTTTTCTCCATCAAACCCTGTTATTCTAGCATCATCCTTTGCTGAAAGTTTCTCTATAGTGCTATATATCCTATCTGCAGAAATATCCTTTGAAAAATCTTTGAATTTTATGCTAGTTATATCACTTAAGCTAGAGGACTTGTCTTTAACACCATTACAACCCACAAGTGATGTTATAACAATTAAAGAGCAACATATACATATTATTTTTTTGTGCCTTTCAAAATTAATCCCTCCCCAAAATTATTAGTAAGTATAACCTTTGTTTTAATCTTAAAATAGATAAAATTTTATACTCCTTTCATTTATAAATAAATAATAATTGTAATGTATTTAGTACAATTCAATATATACTATTTGTAAATTATATGAATATATTAACACTTAATTACATTTGATTCTAGTAATAAATTAAGCACACTAACACTTTTTATGAACTTTATCTATTAAAGATTTTAATAGATAAAGTTTATCCTAAATATTAGAAATAATGTTATAATATTAGTACGATTATTAACAAAAATAAAAATAAATTATTATGAAGTGGTGGAATGAAAGAGCTATTAAATAAAATTTGTGAGGTGTACTATGGAAAAGTTAAAGATGAGCCAATTTAAAAATATAGAGGAGCATGTATTTAGTAATGGTAGAGATATTGAAAAAGTAAAATGGAATTATATTTTTAATAAGGGCAGTAAAGAGGATATAGTATCAGAACTAATAAAATATCAAAATGAGGATGGTGGTTTTGGAAAGGGATTAGAAGCTGATATGCTATTACCATCATCAACAAGCATAGCATCTACTGAGGCCATTTTTATTGCATATGATTATGACCTTAATTGTGAGAAGCCTTGGTTTGGAAATTTATTAAATTATTTTGAAAAAACCATTGAAGATACGCCATCATTCTGGGAGAAGGTTCCAAAGGAAGTTGAGAACTTTCCCCGTGCACCATGGTGGATATATGCTCCAGATACAAAATTTACTCCTAACCCTTGTGCTGTTGTTGCTTCAGCTTTTATCAAGTATGGTAATGCTGTTCAAAAGGAGATAGGTAATAAAATTGCAGCTAGATGTATAGAGTTTTTAAATAGTAATGAAGAGTGTTCTGACCATGATTGCTATTGCCTACAAAGGCTATTTATAGTTTTAAAAGAACTAAATTCAAATTTAATTAGTGATGTAACTATAAGGTCTATGGAAAGAAGAATATTAGACTGTCTTTGTATAGATGAAGGTAAATGGATGGAGTATGTATCACAACCTTTAGATTTAGTAACTTCACCTGAGTCACAATGGTATAAATTAGTTGAAGCCTTTATAGAAAAGAATTTTTCTTTTTGGATTAATACCTTAAAGGAAGAAGGTTTTTGGCAACCTAATTTTTCTTGGGGAGTAGATAGTGAAGTAGCTAGAAATGTTACTAGAATTTGGACTTGCTACATAGCTGTGAAAAGAGCCATGATTTTCAAAGCTTTTGGGCTAATAAATCTATATTAATTTTAATTTAATATGTAAATAAGTTTTCAATTTTATGGTGGTGTCTCGCCTCCACCATTAAACCCACGATAATACAGAAATGTGTTGTGGTGGGTTATTTTATGTACAGGATATATTCTTAGGTTTGCTATGTATTGGGAATTATTTCTAATAGATTGTAGAGTGGGGTAGTATTAATAAACTCATATTTTTATGATAATATTATTACAAGCTTATTAAAAGATAAAATTTATGAAGGAAACTTAAGAGGAGATAAAAATGAAATATCGCGAAAATATTAAAAATTCAAGAAGAATAATTATAAAAATTGGTACTTCAACCTTAACCTATGACAATGGAAACATAAACTTAAGAAGAATTGAAAAAATAGCCATGGCAATATCTGATTTAATAAATAGTGGTAAAGAAATAATCCTTGTAACATCTGGATCAATAGGTGTTGGAGTAAGTAAAATGAACTTAAAGGAAAGACCAAAAACTATTAGAGAAAAGCAGGCAGCAGCATCTGTAGGGCAAGTAGCACTTATGAATATTTATAGTAAACTATTTGGAGAATATGGCTATTCAGTAGGTCAAATACTTTTAACAAGAGACATTATAGAATGTGAAAGAAGTAGAAATAATGTTGTAAATACTTTTGAAACCTTACTAGAAAGCGGAATAATTCCAATAGTAAATGAAAATGATAGTGTATCTATAGATGAAATTGAAAACATATCTAGATTTGGAGATAATGACAATCTAGCAGCAATAGTTTCTACTATTGTGAATGCAAATCTTTTAATAATACTATCAGATATTGATGGTTTCTATGACTCTAATCCAAGAACAAATAAGGATGCAAAGCTTATAAAAGAAGTTAAATATATAACGGAAGAAGTACTAAATTTTGCAGAAGGTGCAGGAAGTAATTTAGGTACAGGTGGCATGGAAACTAAAATACATGCAGCGAAGCTTGTAACTGATAATGGTACAAATATGATATTAGCAAATGGAAAAGACCCAAGTAAACTTATTGATATATTAAATGGAGACGATGTAGGAACTTTATTTCTGGGAAAAGAAAGATAAACAAAATATGAAGGGAGTAATTTTAGATGGAAGAGTTAATTTTAAAAGGGAAAAAAGTAAAAGAAGCTGCGTACATATTATCAAATATTTCAACAAATGAAAAAAATAAAGCTTTAAATGAAATGGCAAAAGTATTATTAGAGAATGCTAGGGAAATAATATCAGCAAATAAAATTGATATAGAAAATGCAAAAAATAAGGGAACATCAGAAGCAATAATAGATAGATTGCTTTTAAATGAAGACAGAATCAAAGGGATGAGTGGAGGTTTAACACAAGTAGCAGGACTAGAAGACCCTGTAGGTGAAGTAAGTTCAATAGTAACTAGACCAAATGGACTACAAATAGGAAAAAAAAGGGTACCTCTAGGGGTAATAGGAATAATATATGAGGCAAGACCAAATGTTACTTGTGATGCAGTAGGGTTATGTTTAAAATCAGGTAATGCAACAATACTAAGAGGTGGAAGTGAAGCTATAAACTCCAACAAAAAAATAGTACAAATATTAAAAAAAGCCTTAGAAAAAACTAAGTTACCAGTAGATTGTATTCAATTAATAGAAGATACAAGTAGAGAAACTGTTAAAAATATGATGAAGTTAAATGAATATATAGATGTACTAATACCAAGAGGAGGCACTGGACTAATAAAATCAGTAGTAGAAAATGCTACAGTACCAGTAATAGAAACTGGAACAGGGAACTGTCATGTTTATGTTGATAAAAATAGTGACTTAGAAATGGCAAAACAAATAATTATAAATGCAAAAACTACTAGACCAGCAGTTTGTAACTCTGAGGAAAAATTACTTGTTCATGAAGAAATAGCAAAAGAATTTATTCCAGTAATAGTTAATGAATTAAGACAAAGAAAAGTAGAAGTTAGAGGAGACAAAGAATCTATACAAATAGTAAATGACATAATACTAGCAAATGAAGAGGATTATTATAAAGAATATTTAGATTATATAATTTGCATAAAGATAGTAAAAGATATAGATGAAGCTATAACTCATATAAATAAATATGGCTCAGGCCACTCTGAAGCTATAGTAACAAATGATTATCAAAATGCTCAAAAATTTCATCAACAAGTAGATGCAGCAGCAGTTTATGTGAATGCTTCTACTAGATTTACTGATGGAGAGGAATTCGGATTTGGAGCAGAAATAGGCATAAGTACTCAAAAACTACATGCGAGAGGTCCTATGGGACTTAAAGAGCTTACTACTAATAAGTATATAATATTTGGGAATGGTCAAATAAGATAATAACTAAGGAGTTAGTCAAAATGATTAAAGGTATTTTGAGTAACTCCTTAGTTATCTTTATTTTGTTTAGTAAGGACTAGGAAGATAATCTGAATATATTTATATATAGATTCAAATAATATAAATATGTTATTTAGAATAAGAAAGGTGTAGAAGGTAGCAATTTCATATATTGCTTATTTCCCAGGTATATTAAGCATAGTGTGTTGGGTATTTATCTGGTCAGTCACAGAAGTTTATTTTTTGAAAACCGACAAATAAAATCGGATATAAGGAAGTGTCAGAATATTATTAATGCAAATGTGCATAAAAAATAGACATAAAGAATGGCGAATTCTACATAGATTAAAAGTATTAATAAGGGCATTAAATAAAAGATTGTATGGAGGATTATAAATACTACATTTCATCTCCAACATTAAAATGGGGCTGTAGCACTAATTTTTTAGTGTGATAGCCCCTTTTTTTTATCCATGATATATTAAATAAATATTTAGCTAATATCAGGAAGAAGGTTTATCTAGTTAACTTTTTTATTATATCTTCTAGATTTGGATACATATTTAAAAGGTCTCTTCTCTCAAATAATTCAAAATCATCAAAAGTAAAGGCAGGGGCTACCATACATCCAACTAAAGCAAATCCATCATTATTCATAGAAGAACCAAATATATACCCCTTAGGAACTAAAACTTGTGGAACCTCTCCTTTTTCTACATCTAATCCTAATTGCTTAGTTATAAGCTCACCCTCTGGTGTGATCATATATATAGTCAGAGGTTGCCCATCGTGGTAATACCACATTTCATCAGAAGTTAATCTGTGAAAATGAGACACATCTCCTGTTTCAAGCAAGAAATATATGCTACTAAATAATTTTTTATCTTCTCTAAAGAAATCTTCTGATAGTATTGATTGTTTGAAGTATCCTCCTTCTACATGGGGTGTCATGTCTAATCTTTCTATATAATATTGTGCTGATTTCATGCTGTACCTCCTAAGTATAATAAATCTATTATACCAAAAACTTAATGATTTGTTGGAGCAATATAAATTAATTATAGCATTATTGATGGAATTCCTTAGTATATAATCAATTTAGAAAAATGTAAGAATTCATTAAGAATTTGAAATAAATGTATTAAAATTTAATTAGTAATATAAAAGTATGGAGGGATGATGATGTGGAAAAAGAAAATTAAACAAAAAAAATTACAATTAATTTTAATAGCAATTATTTTAATGGTATCTTCATCTATATTTGCACTATCTACGAGCTTTACAAGTACAGTTTCAAAATATACTAATGATTATTATGAAGGAGAAAATATAAAGGATATTGTAGTCCAGACATATAATGAGGGTGTTATTTCAAAAGTTGAAAGTTTTATTATGGAAGAAGAAACTAATGAAAAAGATATTAGAAAAACAAAGGGTTTAACAGTAGATAGACAAGTATTTTTAGGGGATGAAAACCTTGATTTGGGAATGGCAAATTTAATAATTTATGAAGGGATGAAAGCTCATCCATGGGATGTAGTTATAACAGAAGGAGAAAAAGTAACGACTCCAAGTAAAGGTACTATTTGGGTTTCAAATCTTTTAGCTGATTCTAAGAATTTAAAAATAGGGGATAAGTTAAAGATAAAAGATGGTGATGAATACAAATATTTAACTATATCAGCTTTAGTAAACGATTCAGTAGTTCCAAGTTCTGTTGTGGGCTATAATAATTTATATATAAGTAGTAATGATTATGATGACTTTAATGAACCTATTAAATCTGAATATATTGGTTATGATTCATCTAAAGAAGGAAACGATGCAACATCTGAATTAATTTCTTATATAGGTGATTCAATTGATGGAGTTATATATGATAAGTGGATTACAATATTTGCAGCAAATGCTGGAAGTCAAATTACAAGTGCAGTGGGGTTAAGTACAGCTATATTAATATTTATTGTATCTATTGTAATAATAAGGTTCGTATTATGGAACAACATTTTAAAGGAGTATAAATCTATAGGCGTATATAAATCATTGGGATTTACCTCAAACCAGATACGTAATATATATTTAAAAAGTTTTGGAATAGTGGGAATCATTGCAATAACAGCTGGAAGTTTATTCAGTATTTGGTATATTAATTATTTAGTAAAGATATCTATTAAATATATTGGAATATATGAAGGTGGCATAAATAATTTTAACTTTATATTTTTAACAATAATATTAATGAGTTTTGTTTTAATATCTAATATTTATCTTTTACTTAGAAGAATAAATAAAATAAAGCCTGTTGAGGCATTTAGAATAGGAGTGACTTCATCTAAAGAGAAATTTAAGAAGTCAATTATTAAAGATGCTTCATCACCACTGTCCATGGCTATAAATGATATTTTTAAATATAAAAAGCAAAATCTAATTATAGGAACAGTATTATCCCTTGTAATATACCTTTCAGTATTTTTAGTTAGTGTAAATTACTCAATGATTAATATGAAAGATAATGCATGGAATATGTTTGGATTACTTCAGGGAGATGTTACCTTAGACTTTCCAAGTGGAGAGGCGTCATATGATAAGGCTTTAGAAGAAATTAAGAGTGATCCGAGGGTCTTAGGAGTAAGAGAGTGCTCATTTGATGTAGGAAAGATTGCTTATTTAGATGTATCAAGATACAATATAAAAAATGCACAAGTTGTTACTTATTTATATGATAACTATGATAATAATTATGGGTTTAATGTATCGATTAAAGAGGGGAGAAATCCTAAAAATAAAAATGAAATTGCATTGTCAGAACAAATGCTAAAAGATGCAAATTTAGATATTGGTGATTATATAGATATTAAAATATTAGGAGAAGAGAGATTATTACTTATCACTGGTAAATATATAGGAATGATGTCAAATAACTACAATATGAGAATGACTTTAGATGTAGTGCCTAGGGAGATTAGAAATAACCTTAATAACTTAAACATTAATATTACTTTAAAAGATAAAAATGATTATGAGGTATTTAAAAATGAGTATAAAGATAAATATGAAGTATGTTCTATAGATACATGTCCAAGTTTAATTGCTACAACAAGTAAGTCAGTTATTGAGATAGCTATACCAGTTACCACAATTATTCTTTTAGGGATATTACTATTTAGTATCTTAAATATAGTAAATCTTATAATTATGAACAATACTGATAATAGAAGAAATAATGCAATTATAAAATCCTTAGGATTTTCAAATATTTATATTTTAAAGAGAACTTTATATAGAATTATGCTGCTTACAGGTATTTCATCTTTAGCTGGATTTATTTTAAATGCTACTATATCTAGAAGTGTATTTAAATTTGCAATGATGGGAATAGATGGTTTAATGATTTCAAATAGTAAAGTTATAAGTGCAATAGTTTTTATTGAAATATTAACTATTGGTGCAACAATAATATCAATGTTTAGTATAAGAAAAATATCTACAGTGGAGCTTATGGAAGAGTAGGGGGAGAAGAGATGGAAAGTATTATTAAAGCCAGTGGATTATGTAAATCGTTTATTTTAGGAAAAACATCAAACAATGTATTAAAAAATATTAATTTAGATATATATGAAAGTGATTTTACTGTAATAATGGGTAGCTCAGGTTCTGGAAAATCTACGCTATTATACTCCATTAGTACAATGGATATCCCAAGCGCAGGTAGTGTTGAACTTTTAGGAAAGGATATATCAAATATAGATGAAAAAGAAGCTGCAAGTATTAGAAATAAAGATATATCCTTTGTTTTTCAAAGTATAAACTTGCTTTATGATTTAACTATAAGAGAAAATATTACTTATTGTGGTTATCTTAACAATAAGGATAAGAAGAGCATAAATAAAAAAACAGATGAACTATTAAATAGATTAGATCTTAAAGATATTGAGAATAAATATCCTTCAGAGATATCGGGAGGACAACAGCAAAGGGTTGCAATTGCAAGAGCATTAATTAATAATCCTAAGATAATTTTTGGAGATGAGCCAACAGGAGCACTTAATTCTTCAACGGGAGCTATGGTTTTAGATATTCTTACAGAATTAAATGAAGAGGGACAATCCATAGTAATGGTAACTCATGATTTAAAGGCAGCTTCTAGGGCAAGTAGATTGATTTATTTGAAGGATGGAAGAATTGATGGTGATTTGTCTCTTGGAAGATATAATGAAAAAGATTCAGATAGTAGAGAAAAAAAGATATTTGAATTTATAAAAAGTAGGGGATGGTAAAATAATGATATAATGGAAGTGGGGGTGAGTAGAATGCATGATAAAATCTTGGTAATTGAAGATGATAATGATTTAGGAAACTTAATAAAAGATTACTTAGAAATAGATGGATTTCAGGTATTGATAGCTAATGATGGGTTAAAAGGTGTGGAACTGGCCAATGATCCTATGATAAAGCTTATTATTTTAGATATTATGCTCCCACTTTTAGATGGTGTTGAAGTTTGTAAAAGAATAAGGACAATATCGAAAATGCCAATACTTATGCTATCTGCTAAAAGTGGAGAGATGGATAAAATTCTAACATTAGGAGTAGGGGCAGATGACTATATGACAAAACCTTTTTCTCCAATGGAGTTAGTGGCAAGGGTAAAAGCTCATATAAGAAGATATACTTCATTTTCTAGTGATACACTATCAGATGTAAAACAATTTGGTGATTTAACAGTAGATTCTAAGGCATATAAAGCTTTATTAAATAATAAGGAAGTACCACTAACTTCTAAGGAATTTCAAATATTGGATTTTTTTACCTCTAATCCTTCCCAAGTGTTTTCAAAGTCTCAGGTATATGAAAGTGTATGGGGTTACAGTGAATATATGGATGAAAATACTATAGCTGTGTACGTTAAAAGGTTAAGAGAGAAGCTTGGAGAATACGGTGAAAAGTCGATAAAGACAATATGGGGAGTAGGATATAAGTGGGAAATAATAGAGTAAATAATAATTACCTCAATAAAAAAATAGACATATTTGCAGGGTTAATATGTCTATTTGTTATATTATCCTTGATATATTCTTTCCTAATTTTAAAGGAAGATATTAAAAAAGAAGACAAGTCTAATTTATTAAGGATAGAAACATCAATCCAAAGAGAATTGATTAAAGAAATGTTTAAAGTAAATATCTATTATATGAAAAATGATTTTTATGATTATACAGTTATAAGCTTAAAAGGGGAGGTTATATTTTCTTCCATAGATGATTTTAATAAAGGAGAAAAGATAAATCTTGAAAATGAAATAGGTTATGATAATGCCTTTCACAATAGAAAGAATAGATTAATTAGATATAGCACACCGTTAGTTAATGATGAGGTTCAAAAAGGTATTATAATTATAGATTTACCACAGAGTATATTAAAAAAGGAAAGCGGAAACGAGAAAATTATACCCCTATGGATACTCTTATTTTTTATAGTTATATTAGCTATTATGATAAATAAGTTTGTAAAAGTTGATATAATAAAACCCATTAAGGAACTTCATAGTAGTGCAAAAGATATATTAAATGGAAGTTATAAGTGTAAAATAAACTATGATTACCATGGGGAAGTTGGAGAGTTTTGCCATGATTTTGAAGCTATGAGAAGTGAAATGATAGACTCAAAAGAAAAGGAAGAAAGGCTAAGAAGAAATGAAAAAGAATTATTAGCCTGTATTTCACATGATTTAAAAACTCCTCTTTCATCCATTTCAGGGTATGTTGAAGGCATAAGAGATGGAATTGTAAATGATGAAGATGGTATAAAAAGATATTCAAACATTATATTGAAGAAATCTAAAGAACTTTCAAAATTAATAGATGATATATTAGAACAATCAAAAACAGAGTTAAATGAATTGTCAATTGAAAGAACAGAAATATACTCTGATGATTATTTTAAGGAAGTTTTAGGGGAGCTATCTATTGATGTAGCTACTCATAATATGAAATTAGATGTTAAGGGACAATTGCCAAGGGCTTTGATTTTTATAGATATAATAAGAATAAATCAAGTTATAAATAATATTATTTCAAATTCAATAAAATACTCTAGATCAGGAGAAAAAATTGAGATATGGGTAGATGATGAGATAGATAAAATCACTGTAAATATTAAGGATTTTGGTAGTGGAATTAGCATTGATGATATACCATTTGTTTTTAATAAGTTTTATAGAGGTGAAAAGTATAGAAACACTAATATACCAGGTTCAGGGCTTGGTCTTTCTATATCTAAGTATATAGTAGAGAGTCATGGAGGAAATATAAAGTGTTCATCTTTATTAGAATCTGGAACTACTATTAGTTTTACCATACCTAAGATGTAGATAATGAAGCTAGAACTACACAAATATTAAAAATTTTATAACATTAGAAATTGAGGTATATTCTTACGATTAGATGTTACTATAGAAATCCACGACAATTGTCGTGGATTTTTTAATTTACATTATCGATTAAAAACCCATTAGTTCTTTCACATTATCACAGTTTTCTTTAGAGGTAAGTAGCTCTAAAAGTTTGAAAGCTACATCAAAGCCAGTTGAAGGGTTATAGGAAGTAATAATATTTGCATCTATAACAATTCGCTCATCACCAAGCACATTAACATTAAAATCAGATAATTGCTTTTGTCTTTTACTTTTTGCAAAATTATATGTTGTGGCATTTCTTCCGGCAAGCACTCCACTTTTTCCAATAGGTAAGGCACCAACACAAATAGAAGCTATCACTTTTGAAGNNGATATCACTTTTGAAGCACTATGAAACTCTCTAATTATATTTAGAAAGTCTTTGCTATAAGCATCATCATAAAATCCAGATTCCTCAAATCCACCTGGTATTGCAAGTGCATCAAATTCCTCAACATTAACTTGACTAATATGAAGCTCAGGAATTACTGTAAAATTAAAGGTACATTTTAGTTTATCTCTCATACCAGCAGTTATTAACTCTGTAGTGCCATCACCATTAGATCTATTCCATCCCATAACGTCAGTAAAAACACTTGCTTCTGCTGCTTCAAAACCGTTAGAAAGAAGTAATAATATTTTTTTCATACTTAAACAGCTCCTCTTATTTTATATTTTTTTAATTCATTTTCTTAAGTATATCACCATGATTTATCATCAGTAAAATTGAAAAAGATGAAATTAATAATCGAAATATATGATATTATAAAATTATATATTTAATGAATAAGGAGAGTGTTTATGGAAATTAGGCATTTGCAAACTTTTACAACTATAGTTGAACTTGGTGGATTTACAAAAGCAGCGGATTACTTAGGGTATGCTCAATCAACTATAACTGCTCATATTCAAATTTTAGAAAATGAATTAGGCGAAGCATTATTTGATCGATTAGGTAAGAAAATTATTTTGACCAATGTAGGTAGAGATTTAGTGCCATATGCTAAACAAATGTTATCTTTATATAAAGAAATTAAAGATATAACATCAGATAAGAGTGTTGTAACAGGCGACTTAGTTATTGGAGCAGGGGAATCATTATCAATATATCGTTTAGGAAAAATATTGAAGGAATATAAAAAAAACTTCCCGGAGGTAAACATTACTTTAAAGAATGCAACTTGTAGCAATTTAAGAAGTAAATTACATAGTGGAGAGGTGGATATTATATTTACAATTGAACCTGAAATTGTGGATACAGATTTAGTTGTAAGAAATTTAAAAGATGATACTATGGTTATTATTGGATCACCAGATTCAGATTTAGAATTCTTACTATCAAATTATGAAGGGAAATTAACGAGAGAAAGTATTATATTTAGTGAAAAAGGATGTAGTTTTAGAATAGCTTTTGAAAATTACTTAAAAGAGAAAAAAATAAAATATTTGAATCCTCTAGAGTTTTCAAGTATAGAAGCTACTAAAAATTTTGTAATGAATGGTTTAGGAATTTCATTTTTGCCATTTTATGCAGTTAGAAAGGAGATAAAGGAAGGAAGTCTCAAGATGATAGAAGTAAAAGAGTCTTTGTATAATTTTAAAACTCAACTTGCATACCATAAAAATAAAAGTATATCGTTACCGATGAGTAAATTAATAGAAATTACTTTAAAAAAATGTGGCACTTTTATGTAGCAAAAACTTTTTTAGGGTATCCATTACCAGGAGGAAGTTGCCCAACAGTTGGAGTTAGTGGATATATATTAGGTGGTGGCTAGGGATATAGCAGTAGGTATTTAGGATTAGGTTGTGATAGTCTTAGGGAAATAGAAATTATAGATTATAAAGGTAGAGTAATTATTGCGAATAGCCATAAAAATAGCGCTTTATTTTGGGCTTGTAGAGGTGCTGGTGGAGGAAGCTTTGGAGTTGTTGTTTTATTAACCTATACTCTTTCAAAGAAAGTGGAAGGAGTGACTTTACTTTCTGTTTATTATCCAAATTGTACAGATGAAAAACTTGTAGATATTTTTGAAGCAGTGCAAGGTGCCTTACCAAATTTAGATAATAGACTTACAACGAGAACAAGCATATATAACTCACGAGAAGAAGGAATAGCTTCTTTTACAAGGGGAATTTTTTATGGTTCAATATCAGAATGTCTAGAAGTAATAAAATTTTTAAGGGATATTAAAGGTGCTATCATCGATATTGAATATCTTACTTTTATAGAAGCTTATAGAAAACTTATGGCTAAATTCCCACCTTATGAACACTTTAAATCTACAGGAAGATTTGTTTATAGAGAGTACACTAGAGCTGAAATTCAGGGATTTATAAAACTAGTAATGGCTAAACCTGAGAATTCAATGGTTGGATCTATTGACCTCTATGCATTAAGCGGAGCAGTAAGTGATGTACAAAGCGCTGACACAGCATATTTTTATAGACAGGCTAGCTATATATTAGGAATACAGAGTGTATAGTTTGAAAATAAGTATAAAGAAGAAAATGCAAAGTGGGTAGAGAAAGGATTTAAATATGTATATCCATTAACAACTGGTTCTTTTATTAATTTCCAATATGAACAACTTAAAGATTATGAAGAAGAATACTTTGGAGGAAATAAGTATAAATTAAGAAGTGTTAAAAGCTTTTATGACCCATGTAATGTCTTTAAATTCCCACAAAGTATTAAGCTAAATATATGTAAGAAATAAGTAAAAATTAAGGCTGTTGTAGAAAATACATAGCCTTAATTTTATTTAAGATATTGGCTTATTTTGTAAAATTATAATTAAATTAAGGTATGAGAATCTAATGAAAGGTATAGGTATAGATAAAGATATACATAGGGTTTTAAAAAGATGATTTTAGATATTTATGGTACTAGTAAAGCAATTAAAGAAATTTGTGAAGAATATGTCATAATCTTTTCATCTCAATATAAGAAGTTGATTATATAGATTACTTTTCAATTTACAAAGTGGCATTTAGTGTTACTATTGAGTAAATTATTTAACTGAAATAAAATTAACAATAAAAATATATTGAATAACAATAAAAAAATATTGACTTGTTTTAATTAGTAGGTTAATATATATTCATATTAAGTAAAAAAGATATAGATAGGATTAACCCTAAAAATTGGTAATAAATATGGCGTATATCTTAAATTAAAAAATAGTACACATTGAAAGGGTGATTATAATGAAAAAATTTTTTCAAATTATAGGGATTATTTTTGTCATTGCAATTATTGGAATTGGAGCCTTATTGATTAAAGGACCTGCTGATCCAATTGTTTTGACACCTGAGGAGGAAGCTCAACAGCAAGAAGAGGAAATTGAAAAATATTCTAATATTGATTTAAGTGGATTTAAAGCAGAAACAATTACAGGACAATCAGTGACTTCAGATTACTTCAAAGATTATGACATTACAATGATTAACTTATGGACAACTAGTTGTGGACCTTGTATTGAAGAAATGCCTGATATTGCTGAGTTATACAAAACAAAACCAGACAATACAAATATTATTTCTATTTGTGTTGACCTTGCAGATAACAAAAAAGAACTTAAATTTGCTAATAAGGTTATGAAAGATTCAAAAGCTGAGTTTATAACACTTATTCCTGATGGTGTGTTAAGAGAAAAATTAACAGATAATGTACAGCTTTTCCCTACTACAATTTTTGTTGATCGTGATGGTAAAACAGTTGGAACACCACACTTTGGTGGGCGTTCAGCAGCAGATTATAATCAAGCTATTCTTGATAGAGTAAAATTAGTAAGTGAAACAAAGTAATTAATGAGGTGAACTATGAAATTAACTTTTCTTGAAAAAAATTTTAAATATATTATTTTTATAATATCTATACTTTTTATAGGAATTGGAATTTTGAGAGAAGAACAACTTGTAGTTTTGAATAAAGCAGTTAATATTTGTCTTGAATGTATTGGTGTAGGGTAATGAAAAGTAAAAATAAGCGAACAATTATTCAACTAATAGCAACGGCTTTTACAAATGGATATATTATAGGTTTCTTTAAAGGGAAAATTTATACTGGAAACTCTAAGATGGTGTGTGTTCCTGGACTAAACTGTTATTCTTGTCCAGGAGCAGTGTCATCTTGTCCAATTGGTTCATTGCAAGCAGTTTTAGGAGGAAGAAAACACAGTTTTTCATTTTATATAATAGGAATTATGCTATTGTTTGGAATATTAAGTGGTCGATTTATTTGTGGATTTTTATGTCCCTTTGGTTTAATTCAAGATTTACTCTATAAAATAAAGTCACCTAAGATAAGAGTATCCACTAAGATTGATAAACCCTTGAGATATTTAAAATACATTATCTTGTTATTCCCAGTTATACTATTGCCAATTTTTTTAACCAATAAATTTGGTATGGCACAACCTTATTTTTGTCAATGGATTTGTCCTGTTGGTACATTAGAAGGAGGAATTCCATTACTTTTAACAAGTCCAGTACTTCGTAATATGATTGGTTTTTTGTTTGGTTGGAAAATGCTTTTACTGATTATAACAATAATTTTATCTATTCTTATATATAGACCTTTTTGTAAGTATATATGTCCTCTTGGCGCATTCTATTCTTTATTTAACAGATATAGCTTCTATCAAATGGAAGTGGATAAGTATAAATGCAATAGTTGCAAAAGATGTGAAAAACAATGTAAAATGAATGTGTCAATAACAGAAGAAATTAATTCCATTGAATGTATTCGTTGTGGAGAATGTAAGGATATTTGTTCAAAGGGAGCTATTTCATCTAAAATTGTTTTTAATAGTAAAAATAATTTTATACAATAAGCTATCATTTATACATTTGTTATAAAGGATAATTTAATTATTAAATTCAAGATAATTATAGGAAATAAAAATGTTACATACTCTTTAAATTAAGGAGTATGTAACATTAAATTTATATATTATTCTGTACGTAATGACTCTACAGGATTTTTTCTTGCAGCCATTTTTGCTGGAATGGCACCACCCAGCAATGTTAAGGAAACACTTATAATTATAAGTATTATAGCATGAACTGGATTAAGTTTTGCTACACCTTCAAGGTCTGTTAAATTCTTAAGAACACTATTTATTGGAAATGTTAATAAGTATGATATTAATATTCCAAGTAATCCTGAACAAGAACCTATTATGAATGTTTCAGCATTGAATACACGGGTTATATCTTTCTTCCTTGCACCTAATGCTCTCAATACACCAATTTCCTTTGTTCTTTCTAATACAGAAATGTATGTTATTATCCCAATCATAATAAGGGATACAACAAGTGATATTGCAGCGAAGGCAATTAAAACAAGGGTTATTGAATCCATAATACCACCAGATAATTTTGTGAATGTAGCTGCTAAATCTGTATATATTATAGAGTCTTCAACAGTATTTCCATCATTCCATGAATTTAAGTAATTAAGTACTCTATCCTTGGTAGTAAAATCTTTAGGGTAAAGGGTGATAGCAAATGGGGTAGAAGTAGCACCTAATTGAGATAGTACGTCATCTTTATTAACGTTAGGAGTACTATTATTAGCTCCTCCCATTGGTGACATTGCAGCCATTGGATTAGTAGGCATACTAGTTCCAGCTGTGGTATCTCCAAAAGGCTTTCCAGTTAGTACATTATAATTAGCATCTTGCTGTGCTTTAACAATTTTAGAACTTCTAGCATTATCAATAAAATATTGTGATAATTCATCTGAATATGAAAGTCCAGGTGAAAGAATTTCTAGCTTTGAATCTTTGCTGGAACGAACTATACCAGCAATTTTAACAGTAATGGCATTATTGTTATTATAAATATCTATAAGATTGTCTGGAGTACCGTTTATTGTAAATACATTTCCCATTTGTTTATAGTAATCATCATTTAAAGCTAATTTAAATTCCTTGTTTATAATATCACCAAAACTTACAGTCTCTGATTCAGAATCTATACCCAAAGCTTTTAGCATAGAGTTGTCAAGTCTGTTATAGCTATCGACAATGAGGACAAGATCTGTTTTTTCTTTAGGATATGACCCAGCTAATAAATCATAATTGCTTTCAAGGTATCCTTTAGTATCTAAATTTAAACCATTGGGATATGATGAAAAGTTAATTAGAGATGTATTTACTGGAGTTGCAGTTTTTCCATCAGATTTTAAAAGATTCATATTAACAAGTCTTGTATAGGACATTCCAGAGAGCAAAGATGGATCAATATTTTCAATATACTCTATGTATTCATCGGTAAATACATTTGTGTGTTCAATACTATTTTCACTAGGGTCATAAGGGTAAATGTAATCTACATCTGGAAATTGATTTTTATTTACAGAATTACTCACTGCTTCTTTATGTTGCTCTCTCATTGCATCCATATCAACTTCAGCAGTTTTTTGATTAATCATTATTGGAAAGCCTGATAATGTACTATTTTCAAATTCTCCAATTTGTTTATCGAATCCATTTGATAATGAAAGTATTAAGGCAATACCAATTATACCTATGCTTGAGGCAAAAGCAGTAAGGGCTGTTCTCCATTTTTTTGTAGATATGTTTTTACCGGATAGTTTTAAAGCCGTAAAGAAACTCATACTTGTTTTCTTAAGTTTATAATTAGAAGTATCTAAGTCATCATAAAATGGATTGCTATCAGATTTTATCTCACCATCTCTAAACTCAACAATTCTATCAGCATATTCATTAGCTAACTCTGGATTATGAGTTACCATAACAACAAGTTTATCCTTTGAAATTTCTTTAATAAGCTCCATAATCTGAATACTTGTATGAGTGTCCAAAGCTCCAGTAGGTTCATCTGCTAAAATTATATCAGGGTCATTAGCTAGAGCTCGAGCTATAGCAACTCTTTGCATTTGTCCTCCTGATAGTTGGTTTGGTTTTTTGTGAACATGGTCCTTTAGGCCAACCTTTTCTAATACCTCAAGAGCTTTCTTGTGCTTCTCTGTATTTGAAACTCCACTAAGGGTCATTCCCATTTCTACATTATCTACTATACTTAAGTGAGAAATTAGGTTATAACTTTGAAAAATAAATCCAACACTATTATTTCTATAGGCATCCCAATCTGAGTCTTTAAAATTTTTTGTAGATTTACCATTGATAATTAAATCACCTTCATCATATTGGTCAAGACCACCTATAACATTTAAACATGTTGTTTTTCCAGAGCCACTTGGTCCAAGAATTGCAACAAATTCAGATTTTCTAAATTTTAGGCTTATTCCATCTAATGCAACTTGAGTAAATTCGCCTGTAGTATAACTTTTAAATATGTTTTTTAATTGTAACATTATGCTCCTCCTTTACGATTAACTTTTCTAATTGTAGAATCGTAATATGAACCTAATATGAATTATGGTCTAAAAGTATATTTTTATTTCTAAAGTTCATATTTAATTAACATAAAATAATTATTATATAAAGTAACATAATAAATTGAGGTGATAATATTGTTTAATATACTTGTTGTGGAGGATGATAAAAATTTAAGAAAACTTATATCTGCAACCCTAAAACAAAATGGATATAACTCATTAATGGCAGAAGATGGAGAAGTAGCTCTTGATATTATGGATAAAGAGCATATTGATTTAGTAATATCTGATATAATGATGCCTAAGTTAGATGGTTACAATTTAGTAAAAGCTTTGAGAGACTCGGGATATAATATGCCAATACTTATGGTTACAGCTAAGGAAATGTTTGAAGATAAGAGAAAAGGATTTAATGTTGGCGTAGACGATTATATGGTAAAACCCATTGATATAAATGAAATGATATTAAGAGTTGGAGCACTTCTTAGAAGAGCTAAAATATCTAATGAACATAGACTATCTATAGGTGATATTATTTTAGATTATGATTCAATATCTGTAAGTCGAAATGGGGACAGTGTTACCCTTCCTAAAAAAGAATTTTATTTGTTATTTAAATTATTATCTTATCCTAATGTTATATTTACACGAAGACAGTTATTAGATGAAATATGGGGTATGGATAACGAAGTGGATGAACGTACTGTGGATGTTCATATAAAAAGATTGAGAGAAAGATATGATAGTTGTACAGAATTTGAGATTGTTACAGTACGTGGTCTTGGATATAAGGCGGTTAAGAAGATATGAGAAAAAATCTAAGAGTTAAGTTTGTAGTAATTCTTCTATTGATGATGATCGTATCGGGAATATGTTCTCTTATAATATCTGCAATAATGTTTAGTGGAAATATAGAGAAAGAATCAAAAAATGCTCAAAGGAAAGTAGTATATACTATATTAGAACTATATGATAATACAGATTTTACTTTAAATAAAATTATAGAGCTAAGTAATAATGATAGATATGAAGTAATACTTATCAATGATTTGCATGAGTATGCTGAAACTGCTGATAAGCTTCATGAGAGAGAATTTCTACAGATTAAAACAAAAAGACTTCCTATTATTAATACTATATTAAAGATAGATGATAGGTATATAAAAATATCTAATTCATTTAATGAAAAAAGTGTGCATATACGTACATTTTTTCTAACTACCACATCTTTAATTATATCTACTATAATAGCTACCATAATATCTGGTATAGCATCAAAGCGAATCTTAAGGCCAATAAGAACTTTAAGTAAAGCTACTGAAGAGGTAGCGAAGGGAAACTTTAGTGTTAAAATAGGTATTCCTAAGGATTATGAATTTGCATTATTAGCAAAAAATTTTAACAAGATGGTTCACGAGCTTAGTAGTATAGAAACCTTAAGAAATGATTTTGTTAGTAATGTTTCTCATGAGATAAAAACACCCATTGCATCTATACAAGGTTTCGCAAAGTTAATTCAAGATAAAAATTTAAATGATAATGAGAGAAGTGAATTTACAGATATTATTATTAGTGAATCGTCAAGACTTTCTAAGCTAACTTCAAATATATTAAAGCTTTCAAAGCTTGAAAATCAAGATATTATCACTGAAAAAGTAGAGTTTTCTTTAGATGAACAGATTAGGTGTGCAATTCTTATAATGGAATCAGAGTGGAGTGAAAAGGCAATTAACTTAGATATAGATCTAGATAAAGTCAGTATTATAGGAAATGAGGATTTATTGCAGCAGGTATGGCTAAATATAATAGGAAATGCTATTAAGTTCACAGAGAAGGGTGGAACTATTGGTATCAAGCTAATGGATTTAAAGTATAAAATAGTTGTTAAGGTTTCAGACAATGGTGTTGGAATGAATGAAGAAACTCAAAGACATATTTTTGATAAGTTTTATCAAGGTGATAAATCTCATTTAAGCAAGGGAAATGGATTAGGATTATCACTTGTAAAACGAATAATTAAACTATGTGATGGTGAAATAAAGGTTAAAAGTAAGCTTAATTATGGTACGACTTTCACAATTGAATTACCTAAAAATAGTATTATTAATAGTTGATATTTAAAGTTGTTGGAATAGTAAATATAGAAAGGGGAGAAAAAAGAGTAGCACCTGAAATAATAGGTTAGAATCATTTGACAAAATATATAATTATATGTATTATATAGATATAAAATTACATATTGTGTTTTATGGTTGCATACGCAATAACAGGGAATGAGGTTAGAATCCTCAACAGCCCCCGCTACTGTAATAGCTACGAAACTCTTTAAAAGTCACTATGAAAATAATTCATGGGAAGGCAAGGAGAATTAGGTTTGAAGCTATAAGTCAGGAGACCTACCATAAAATAAAGTTTGCAATTTCGGTGGGAAATTAAAGCGGCAAAGATTATTAATAGATATCAAATGTATATTTTAGTATACATTTTTTATTCTGTGTATATGTGTGCTTAAAGTCCTAGAAATAGGACTTTTTTTATTTTCACTATTTGTATATATTTTTATATTTTTATATTTTTTTACCAATTTTGTATTGATAATGAATTTCAAGTGTGATATTATGTTTTTGTGAAATTGATATTCATTATCATTAACAGGGTAATAAATCATAATAGAAGTAAAGAAGGAGGTGGCTAAACATTCTTATATGAAAATCAATTATATTATAGAAAGTAAGAGGAGTGATTTTTTATGAAAAAACTAGTTAGTATAATGGTATCTTTAATAATGATAGTAGGGCTAACAGGATGCTCACAGGAAAAGGAAAAAAACTCAGAAGAAAGTACTGTTATAGAAGCAGAAGACATAAATGGTGATGTAGTTACTTTAAATAGGCCAGCAGAAAAAATATTTTTAGGATTTTATATAGAAAATTATCTTGCCGTGTCTGGGGATTTTAAACTAGATAGAATTGTTGCTATGTCAAAAGGAGAAACAAAGGATTTAATGAATGCAATGTGGAGTAAGTATGCAAAAATAATTCCTAATTTAGAAGGGTGTATTGATACAGGATCTATTTACTTAGATAGTTTCAGTATGGAGAAACTAATTGAGGCAAAACCAGATTTAGTAATTCTTGCACCTTATCAGGCAAAAAAACTAGGGGATGGGATTAATACTATAAAAAGTCTAGGGATTCCTGTAGCAGTAGTTGACTACAATTCTTTTACTTTAGATAAGCATGTAAAAAGTACAGAAATACTTGGAAAATTATTAGGAAAAGAAGAAAGAGCAAAGGAACTTGTTGAAAATTATAAAAGTCATATAAAAAATGTTGAAGATAGAGTAAAAGATATACTAGAAGATGAGCTTAAATCTGTTTATTTTGAACTTGCAAGTCAAGGTCCAGATACATATGGAAATTCTTATGGAAACTCTTTATGGGGAAATATACTTAAAACTGCAAAATGTAAAAATATTGCTGAAGAGAAAGTTGAAGAATATGGTCCACTAAATCCTGAATACGTTATCTCCAGCAATCCTGATATTATAATGTTCTCAGGACAAACTAATTCTCAAGATAAGGGAAAACAAAGATTTGAGATGGGATTCAATGTAAATGAGGATAGAGCTGTAGAAACACTGAATATGTATTTAAAAAGACCAGGTTGGAACAATCTAAATGCGGTAAAAAATAAAGAAGTATATGGTTTTGATCATAGTGGACTTAGAACTCTTTATGATTATGTATATCTTCAATATGCTGCAAAGGCAATTCATCCGGAAAAGTTTAAAGATGTAGATCCAATGAAAAATCTAAATGAATTTTATGAAAAATATTTACCGGTAAAACCAGCAGGTACTTTTATGATAAAGGGGGAATAGTCAATGACTAATAAAATAAAAGTATTAGAGGGTTTAAATGAGGGAGAGGATGTATATAAGAACATAAATAAAAAAAGATTTAGTTTATTTGCTATTACAGTCATAGCATTACTTGTATTTTCTATTTTAGATTTAATTGTTGGACCCTCTGGGATGTCTTTATCAGAGGCAATACGGACTTTAATACAAGGGCCTACTAAAGAAAATATAAATTCAGCTGTTATGTGGTCTATAAGACTTCCAATGACATTAACATGTATATTTGTGGGAGCTTCATTGGGATTAGCAGGATCTCATATGCAAACTATACTTAGTAATCCATTAGCTAGTCCATATACTTTAGGTATTTCATCAGCAGCTGGCTTTGGAGCTTCTCTTGCTATTGTCACAGGAATTACTATTGGAAACATAGGATGGATTTCTATACCTTTAATGGCATTTGCTTTTTCATTTATATC
Organism: Clostridium sp. UBA5119; assembly: GCF_002414285.1. Taxonomy (NCBI): domain Bacteria; kingdom Bacillati; phylum Bacillota; class Clostridia; order Eubacteriales; family Clostridiaceae; genus Clostridium; species Clostridium sp. UBA5119. The sequence continues at coordinate 65,463 of NZ_DHYX01000068.1, forward strand.
TAGTTTATGTATATATTTTATAGGTAAAAGTAAGGGTATGAAGTCTATAACAATGGTGTTAACAGGTATTGTTATTCATTTTCTATTTCAGGCACTACAATCTTTAGTTCAGTATATGGCAGCACCAGAAGTATCACAACAAATTGTATTTTGGATGTTTGGAAGTTTATTAAAATCTACCTGGATTGGGGTATTTATTACTGCAAGTATTTTCCTTTTATGTTTCTTACTAACTACAACTATAGTATGGAAAATAACAGCCCTATCTGCCGGAGAAGAAAGAGCAAGAAGTCTTGGAATAAATGTAGACAAATTAAAGTTAAGGGTATTTTTAATATCAACTTTATTAACTACAGGAGCTGTTTCCTTTATAGGTCCTATTGGATTTATAGGATTAATTTCTCCGCATTTTGCGAGGTTATCCGTTGGAGAAGATCAAAGATATTTATCTCCTGTTTCAGCTATATTTGGAGCATTAATCATGGTTGTAGCTTCTATAATATCTAAAGTAATAAAACCAGGTGCATTAATACCTATAGGCATTGTTACATCTATTGTTGGAGTACCTTTTTTACTTTTTTTATTACTATCTAAGGGGGCAGAGTAATGAGTTTTATTACAGCAGATAAGGTTTCAGTTAAGTATAAAAATAAAGAGGTATTAAGAGATATTACTTCTACTTTTAACCAAGGTGAAATAACTTCAATTATTGGTCCTAATGGTACAGGAAAGACAACCTTTATAAAAGCTATATCTAATATGGTTAACTATGGAGGTCATATATATATGAATGAAAATAATAAGGAGAAAATATCCATGGAAAAAGTGGGCTATGTACCGCAGATGAGTAATAGTAGTTCTAGTTTAACTGTATTTGAAATGGTATTGCTTGGACATATGAAGGATTTAAAGTGGAAAATTTCTAAGGATAAACTAGAAGAAACAAATAAAATATTGAAAAAAATAAATTTAAGCCATCTAAGTTATAATAAATTTTCTAGTTTAAGTGGAGGAGAAAAGCAATTAGTGATTATGGCACAAACCTTAGTTTCAAAGCCCAAAATACTACTATTGGATGAGCCAACTAGCGCATTAGATATAAGACATCAGCTGCAAGTTTTAGATCTAGCAAGAGAGTATACTACAGAAAATAATGCTATTACTATAGTTGTAATTCATGACTTGGCTTTGTCAACTAGATATAGTGACAAAATAGTATTATTTAACAAAGGATATGTGATGAAGGAAGGAAAACCAGAGGAAGTATTACAACCATCATTATTGAAAGAGGTTTATAAGGTAGATGTAGAAGTTTGCTGCACGAAGAAAGGTTATTTTACAGTTACCCCTATTACATGTAGTTAAATAATAGTAAAAATAAAATTTTGAGGTGAGAGGGCATGAATAAACATAAATTTTTATTAAATTTAAAGTTGTTAAACATGGATATTAAAGAAATTATGAACTTATGCAAAGAGCATAATGAATGTTTTTCAGTCTTAAAAGATAAACTTGATTATGTATGTGATTTCATACTAGATAGTTCAAATAATTTAAAATGGAAGAAATATTTATCAGAAGAAACGTATGATTCTCTAGTTAGAGAACTTAGAAACTCTACTTCAAATGCCCTAGGATGGGTTGAAAAGTTTCAAGCTCATAGCATATTAAGCGGTAGTGTGGATTCATTCAAGTATTCTGATGAATTAAATCTTGCTGTGCAAAATGAAATACTGGAGTTTGAAATAAATACGAAATCAAGGATTCTATTTATTGGCTCTGGAGCTATGCCTATAACAGCTTTTACTATAAAAAATGAAGTTGATTGTGAAGTGACCTGTTTAGATATTGATAAAGAAGCACTTGATTTGTCTGAAAGATTATCAGATAAGTATGGGATCAAAAATATATTTTTTTCATCCCAAGATGTAAGTAAATTTGATTTAAACAACTTTACTCATATTATTATAGCTTCTTTAGTTGAAGAAAAATTAGATATTGCAAAATTTTTATTAGAAAATATCAATGGAGATACAAAGGTTATTTTAAGGTATGGAAATGAGTTGAAAAGTATATTTAATTACCCTTTGGATACAAAGATATTGAAACATTGTCAAAAAACAATAATAAAAGACAGTAAATATATTTATGAAAGTATAGTTTTGGAGAAATATGTATGATGATTAAAGATATATATAATAATTTGGGAAACATATTAATAGTAGGTTCAGGACCTGTAGCAATGAATATGACAATTAATTTATCTAAAGGGTTTTTAGGTGAAATAGGTATGATTGCTAGAGAAAGTGATAAAACTATATCTTTTTTACAACAATTAAAAAACAATGATTTTACAATAATGGGGAACGCATCAAAAAGAGAATTATTTAAAGTAGAAGGAAGCTATAAATTAAAAAAATTATATATAGGATATGCTAATATAGATGATATTTGGGAGACTATGGTATTGTGTGTTCCATGTGATTGCTATATGGACATATTAAAAAAAGTAGATTTACTAAGGCTTACTAGAGTAAAAACGATTATTTTAGTATCACCAGAGTTTGGGTCTAGCATAGTAGTTTCTAATTACTTAAATAGAGAGATAAGGAAATTAGAGATAATTTCTTTGTCTAATTATTTCGGTGCAACTAAGTATTCATCATCAAAATCATTAATAGAAGTAACAACAAAAGCTTTGAAAAAAAAGATATATATAGGTTCATCATTAGAATATAGCTATAAAGTACAAGTTTTAAAAAGTTTTCTAAAAGATATTGGAGTTATTTCAGAAATATTAAATGATCCATTAGAAGTTGAAAGCAGAAACATAACTATGTTTGTACATCCAGCTTTTTTAATTAATGATGTTAGTTTAAA
>NZ_DHYX01000068.1:68353-84462 GCF_002414285.1 Clostridium sp. UBA5119
TAAAACAAATAAATATGTATACAAGCTATATCCAGAAGGGCCTATAACAATGAATACTATATCTATTATGCGTTCTTTATGGAAAGAAATATGTCAAGTGTATATGAAACTCAGGATTAAACCTATTAATCTACTTAAGTTTTTAAACGATGATAATTATCCAGTTTTAGAAGAATCTATATCAAGAGAAAATATAGATAAATATATGGAATATGATAGCATAAAACAAGAATATTTACTTTATGTTAGATATTCCTCAATACTAATTGATCCGTTTTCCATACCAGATAAAAATGGAAGATACTTTGAGTTTTCAAGGATTCCTTATCCAAAAATTTATAAAGATAATAGGGGAAAATGGAATATACCAAGAATGCCATTTGAAGATTATAAAAAGATCAAGCTTTTATATGCTATAGGAAAAAAATTAAATATAGACATGGAAAATGCAAAATATTTATTAGACTTATTTGATATTTACTTAAATAAATTTATTGAAGATAAGGGTGAGAATAATATAAATAATAGTGTATTTGAAGATTATAGCATAAATAATGCAAAAATTATAATTAAGGAGCGATTAAATGAGAGTAGATAAAGGTGTAATATTGGCAATACTATCTTCATTTACGTTTAGTATAATGAATGTTTTAGTAAAGTTAGTTAGTAATAGAATACCCTCTAATGAAATAGCTTTTTTTAGAGGGATAATTGGTGTGATTTTAATATTGATATTAATGAAGGGAACTAATGTAAAGTTTTCTAAAGAAGGAAAACCACTTTTATTAATGAGAGGGCTTCTAGGAGGACTTTACATGGTAACATACTTCTTTGCAATTTCTACAATGAAGTTAGGAGATGCTTCTATATTAGCACATTTATCAGGTGTTTTTGTAATGATATTTTCCGCAATGTTTTTGAAAGAAAGACTACCAAAGAATGCTTGGATATTTATTATAATTATTTTATTTGGGGCAAGCCTTATAATAAATCCATTTAGATATTCCACCTATTCTTTTTATGCTATATTTGGATTGTTAAGTGCGGTCCTATCAGCAAGTGCTTCTATAACTATTAGAAAATTAGCAAAATCTAAAAAACATCATTCTTATGAAATTGTATTTTATTTTTTAGCTGCATCTACAATAGTAGCGGCTATATTAATGAGAAATAGTTTTGTAGTACCAACAGTTAGAGAATTTGTTTTATTGTTTATTTTAGGAGTTGTTTCCTTATTAGCACAAATATTTTTAACAGGTGCGTTTGGAAATACTAATGCTGTAATTGTAGAAGTAGTAAGATATATAGGAATATTATTTAATGCAACTTGGGGATTGATATTATTTGGAGAATCTTTATCCGTATACTCTATATTAGGAGGAATTCTTATAATTGGAGCATCTATTGTTTTATCCAGACAAAAATCTTTAGAGTAGGGGAAATTAAATGTAATAAAAAGACTTTTAATAACTTTAACTGGGATTAAAAAGCTAAAAATGGAAAATATAAACTAATTGGAAAAGTTGTAGAAAACTAAGGAAAGTACAATAAAAACAAGTTAAACTTAGTTAATCAGTAATTAAGATTTTTACTTATATTAAGATTAATAGTATTATAAATCATAGTTACTAGTAAATTAACATATGTTTGCGAGCATTAAATAGGTTTAAGGAGTTGTACTTTGTGGAAATAAACAGTATAGTCCTAAGCCCAGAAGTATATAGATCTGATGCAGAAAAGATAGCTGGTTGGCTTAGTGATGAAGAAATTATAAGGTATTTAAATGAAGATAATAAGGCTAGAGAGAACTTAATTAATGTTATAGATAGAATAAATATGCCAATTTTAACTCATTTATTTAATAATAACTGTAGATTTTTTACTATAAAAAATCCCTATGGAACTATAGGTTTTTTAAGACTTATCCCAAAAGGTGAAACAATTGAAATTGTTATAGCTGTGGGAGAAAAGGAACTGTGGGGAAAAGGTATAGGTCATAATGCAGTTATGGAAGCGTTAAAAACTGCATTTTTTGAAATGAGGACAGAAAAAGTTGTTGCAAAAATTAAGAAAGATAATAAAAGGTCTCAAAACCTTGTAAAGGGAATTGGATTTAGAGAAATAAAGAAACTTGAAAAAGAAGTAGAATATCATATTACAAAGGAAATATTCTGGAAGAAAGCAGCATAATAATCTTTTATATGAGAGTAAATAAAATAATAAAGAAAAAATTTTAGACAACCATCTTGGGTAATAAACTGAGAGGGTTGTTTTTTGTTCAGAATTAAATTATTTTTATAGCAGATAAAAATTTTACTAATGAAATTTTATCATTTAAAAGCAATATTAAATTTAAAACAAAAATTGACAAGTATTCAGAATTGTTATACACTAATATTGATTCGAGTATCGAAGTAATTTTCAAAAGGTCAGTAGATTTAAAAAATTTATCCTAAAGGACAACCACTTCTTAGTATCAAAAATACCGATACTAAGAAGTCAGTTGGTAAGATTTAAAGAAGCTAAGAACCCTGTTTATTATATAAATTTTAAAAATAAAAGTAAATTATAAAATAATGAAATTTAGAGCTAACCATTTATGGTTAGCTCTAAATTAAGGAAAAATTGAAGTTTTATTTATTAAATTTAATCAGGAGGTAGATGTATGGTAAAATTTTCGGAACTTTTTTCTCCAAAAGACATGACTGAGGGGACACCATGGAAACGAATTGTAGAATTTTCATTACCAATGCTTATTGGTAATATAGCTCAGCAGTTTTATAACACCGCGGATTCTATTATTGTAGGTAAGTATGTAGGTGATAATGCACTGGCTGCTGTAGGTAGTGCATCTCCAATATTAAATCTTTTACTTGTACTTTTTGTTGGAATTGCAACAGGAGCAGGAATCATGGTTGCTCAATATTTTGGAGCAAAGGATAGGGAAAAGCTTTCTCATACCATTGGGGTATGCATATCTCTTACTGCTATAGCATCTCTAATCATAATGGTTATAGGGCCTCTAGTTACTCGTCCATTGTTATCTTTTCTTAACACTCCAGCATCTATAATAGATTGGTGTGCAGATTATCTTGTTATTTATTATGTAGGTATAGCAGGCTTTGCTTATTACAATATTTTAGCAGGAGTGCTTAGAGGACTTGGAGACTCTATATCTGCTCTTGGATTTTTACTTATTGCTACAATTTTAAATGTATTCCTTGATCTTTGGTTTGTTGCAGGACTTGGTATGGGTGTACCAGGAGTTGCTTTGGCAACTATTATTGCTCAAGGTATATCAGCAGTTCTTTGTATTATTAAGTTAGCAAGAATGAATAGTACCTTTGATTTTAATCTTAAGATGCTTGTACCAGCTAAGGAATATTCTATGAAGCTTATAAAACTTGGATTGCCGTCTGGATTTACTCAAGCCATATTTTCTATTGCAATGATTGTTGTACAATCTCTAACTAATAGTTTTGGCGAAATGGTTATAGCATGTAATGTAATTGTTATGCGTGTAGATGGATTTGCTATGATGCCTAACTTCACCTTTGGTAATGCAATGACAACCTATGCTGGTCAAAATATTGGTGCTAAAAAGATGGATAGAGTTGATAAGGGTACTAAAGATGGTACTATGATTGCTGTTGGAGTTTCTACTGTTATAACAATTTTAATTTTAATTTTTGGTAAATACCTTATGGGTGTTTTCACTGATACAGCAGAATTAGTTGACTTAAGTATGCATATGATGCGTATTCTTGCAGTAGGTTATATTGCCATGGCAGTAACTCAAAGTTTATCAGGTGTAATGAGAGGTGCAGGGGATACTATGACACCTATGTGGATTTCTCTAATTACTACGGTAATTTTACGTGTACCTGTTGCTTATGGTATTGCATATTTAACACGTAGTGCAGCTTATCCTACTGGAAGACCGGAATCTACATTCATATCATTACTTGTTTCTTGGACTCTTGGGGCAATTGTAACTACAATTTTCTTTAAGCAAGGCAAATGGAGAAATAAAGGCTTCGCTGGACATAATTAAAAGTACATGAATTAAATAGATTTTAAGAAGATGATTATATCAATAGTGGAATTGATATAATCATCTTTTTTTATTTAGTTTTAGATATTGAAAATATTAAGTTATTATACTGAAGATAACTAAATAATATTAAGAAATATTGTGATAGTAATCACAGAATCATAAATAAAATAATGATACATTATAAATGAAAGATATTATCAATTAGAAACAATATGATGTTAAATAGAAATTTTAAGTTTAAATAATAGATTTAAATTTTATATAAAATATGGGAAGGATGAAAATATATGAAAAAGCAAATTAACTACATTACTATTGATGGGCGTGGAGACCATGAGACTTTTAAAGATTGTATTACTAAAGCAATTAAGGAGTTAAAATCAAATGAAGGTATACATGTAATTAAAGATTTCGAACCTTTTCCTATGTATAAAATGATGGATGGTAAAGGCTTTGATAAATATGTAGAGAAGTTAAGTGATGAAGAATTTCATGTTTACTTCACTCCTAAAGAGAAAATAGAAAAAATTCAAATGGAGGATAATTTAGAGATTGACCATGATAAAATTAAAAAGATCATGGAAATAAAACTTAAGTATTTAGGAGGAGAGATATCTCTAGAACTAGCAAAAGAAGAAATGATAACATCAGTTAAAAAGGTAACAGCTCAAGAATTTGCTATATGTGAGCAATATCTTCAGCAATATGGTATAACTGATGATGAATTAGCAGAGAGAATGGATGAAATTCTGCAAATTTTTGATGGAATACTTACAAGTAATAAAATAGACGTTAAACTAGGTCATCCAATTAGAACCTATTTAGAGGAAGTAGAGGCTATAAGAAATGTTTTAATTGAAGCTAAGAATATGTTAAATAAAAAGTTTATTAAAAATCAATGGGCTGAGGTATATGATAAATTAGAAGAAATTAATATACATTTTTTAAGAAAGCAAAATCAACTATATCCTGCTCTTGAGGGTAAGGGCTTCGATAAACCTTCTAAAGTAATGTGGACCTTAGAAAATAATATAAAAGATATTATAAAAAAAGCTAAAGGGTATTTAGATAGGGACGAAGATGAAAAGTTTTTAGATATTCAAAATGAAGTCATTGAAATGATTGAGGATATGATGATAAAAGAAGAAGAGATACTTTATCCAACTTCAATGGATATTCTTGACCATGAAGATTTTATTAATATGAGAAAAGGTGATGATGAAATTGGATATTGTCTAATTGAGAAACCACCTTATTACAAGGAAGATGAAGTTAAGAAAGACGAAAATACGTCTAATAATGAACTTTTGAAGGACTTGGCAAAGGTTTTACAAAAACATGGAATATTCGATAAAGAAGATAATGAAGTGTTAGATGTAAGCCAAGGAAAGTTAACACTTAAGCAGATAAATTTAATTTTTAAACATCTTCAAGTAGATTTATCCTATGTAGATGAAAATGAGATTGTAAAGTTTTATAGTGATACAAAACATAGAGTATTCCCAAGAAGTGCAGGAGTTATAGGAAGAAAGGTGCAAAATTGCCATCCAAGAGAAAGTGTTCATATGGTAGAAGAAATTATTAGAGCGTTTAGAGCTGGTGAACAAGATCAGGCAGAATTTTGGTTAGAAATCGGTGATAAGTTTATTTATATAATCTATAATGCAGTAAGAGATGAAGAAGGAAATTTCAGAGGGGTACTTGAAATGATGCAGGATGTAACTAAAATTAGAGGATTACAGGGAAGTCAAAGATTATTATCTTGGACTAATGAAAAGCAAGAAAGTAAAAAAGATGAGTTAAGTGGTAAAGTTATAAAAAATCAATATGGATTAAAAAAGGAAACTATTATAGGTGACTTAGTAAAAAAGTATCCATTTCTAAAAGAATTCTTATTAAACCTTTCCTCTAAGTTTAGTAAACTAAAAAATCCAGTATTATTTAAAACTATGGCATCTATAGCTACATTAGATATGATTAGTGAAAGAGGCGGATTTGAGGTTGAAGAGCTTATAAGTAAAATCACAGAAGAAATTAATAGTAGAAATTAAATAGTAAGAATATCAAAGAAGTTTCAGTATAATAGAATTTATATTATGCTGGAGCTTCTTTTAAAAGATGTTGTCATAGATGAAAAAATAGTAGTAATAAAGATGTTGATATGGAAGTGTTTATACATGTACATTAGATGGAATAGGGGCTGTTGGACATGGTGATTTATGTTATAATAGACAAGTTATATCCTATGGTAATTATGATGAAAGATATTTTAGGCTATTAGGTATAACAAGTAGAGTTTTTTACTATTTTAAGGAGGAAAAGTATGTTAAAAGAATTTAAAAAGTTTGCGCTTAAAGGAAATATGATTGATTTAGCTATTGGTATGATTATTGGTTCTGCCTTTACTAAACTTGTTACTTCCCTTGTTGAGTCAGTAATTATGCCTATAATTACAATTTTTACAGGAAAAATGGATTTTTCTAATTTATTTCTTGCTTTAGATGGTAAGGAATATGCAACTCTTGCAGCAGCACAGGAAGCAGGAGCTTCAGTAGTTGCTTACGGTTCATTTTTAACCGGCGTTATAGATTTCTTAATTATGGCATTTGTAGTATTTATTGTAGTTAGACAAATTAATAGGCTAAAGAAAAAAGAAGAGGCAGCGCCTATTACAACAAAGAAATGTCCTTACTGTACTTCAGAAATTGCAATTGAAGCAACAAAGTGTCCTCATTGTACATCTGAGCTATAAGATGTACAAGCTTTAATAAAATTTTTATAGTATATAAAATTAGAAGAGCTTGTTTATGTATGTAGTATAATTTACTAATTCTATTTACAGGTATGTTAAAAAATGTTATAATGATATTGTTAAAATATTGAAAGGAGGTCGTTTTTAAGTGAAAAGTATAAAAAATTTGAANNTTATAATACCTATAACGACCTTAAGAATAGATTTTAACATATTTATTTTGATATTTTAAGTCATGGGGTTGTTTGGACTCTATGACTTTTTATTTTTTAGTAAAATGAGAAGTTGTAGATATTTTAGTTTAACTAAGGTATATCTATGACTTTTTTATTTAATATAAAGTTATGAATAGTAATGGTTTAAAATAATTTTAAACCACTATTAGGAGTGATTATGGGGGGAATTTATATGCAATTTAAAACTAACGAGATCTACTATGGATTTAAATTATTAAAAGAGGAGAAGGTAGAAGAAGCACAATCCATGGCTAGAATATTTGAGCATGTGAAAAGTGGAGCAAGACTTTTACACTTAGAAAATGAAGATGATAATAAGTTATTTTCTATAAGTTTTAGGACAACTCCTACAGATAGTACTGGGGTTGCTCATATATTAGAGCATTCTGTACTTTGTGGTTCAAGAAAATTTAAGGCTAAGGATCCTTTTGGAGATATGGCCAAGAGTTCATTACACACTTTTTTAAATGCTATGACCTTTACAGACAAAACTATGTATCCTGTAGGAAGTAGAAATAGTAAAGATTTCATGAATCTAATGGATGTATATTTAGATGCAGTTTTACATCCTAGAATATATGAAAATCATGAAATATTACGTCAAGAAGGTTGGAGATATGAATTAGATGAAAATAATAATAAACTAGCTTATAAAGGGGTAGTTTATAGTGAAATGCAAGGAGCAATGTCATCTCCAGAGGAAGTAATTTGTAGTGATATATATAGATCATTGTTCCCAAATACTACCTATGCTTTTGTTTCAGGGGGAGATCCAGAGGTTATACCTAACCTAACTCAAGAGGATTTTGAAAAGTTTCATAGTAAGTTCTATCATCCATCTAATAGTTATATATACCTATACGGTAATCAGGATTTAGAAGCGTGTCTTAAGTTTATAAATGATGAATATCTTTATGAATTTGATAGAATAGAGATACCTTCTTATATAGATGATGTGAAAAATTTTGAAGGTATGATAGAAATAACTGCTAATTATTCTATAGGTGAGGATGAAGATGAAGAAAATAAGGCGTTTTTAGCACTAAATTTTGCCTTTGAGGAAACCCGTAATGGAGAGGCATATTTAGCTACAAAAATACTTTATAACATGTTAATTGAATCTTCAGCATCTCCAATAAAAACTGCCTTACTTAAAGCTGGCATAGGTGAGTGCATTATTACAAGGGATGATATGAATATGGACTCAACTAAGGAAATATTATTCCCAATAGTAGCTAAGAATGTAGATGCTACAAAGAAGAGTGAATTTATAAATGTTATTATAAATACTCTTAAAGACCTTGTAGACAAGGGATTAGATAAAGATCAATTGAAGGCAGCTATAAACACTGTTGAATTTGATTTGCGTGAAGCTGATCCATGGAGAACTGCTAATAAGGGAATCGAATATAATGATTGGGTTTTAAATAGCTGGATATATGATGGAGATCCTCTTGCCCACTTAAAGTATGAGGATATCCTTAATAAGATAAAAGCGACTTTAGACAATGGATATTTTGAGAAGTTTATTGAAAAGAATATGGTTAAAAATTCTCATTGTTCCTTAGTAGTCTTGACACCTAAAAAGGGATTAGAAGATGCTAGAAATAAAGCATTAGAAGAAAAACTAGAAAATTACAGAAGTTCTTTATGTGAAAAAGAAATAATAGACCTTATGGAGAGAAATAGGAAGTTAAAAGAAGCTCAAGTTAGAGTTGATACTCAGGAAGAAAAGGATACTCTTCCAAAGCTACCTATAGATGAGATAGATAGAAAAGCAGAAAAAATTCCTCAAGAGGTTGTGAAAGAACAAGGAATAACTATTTTAAAACATCACATTCCTACAAATAAAATAGTGCATATTAATCTTTTATTTGATGGAAAAGTAATCGAAGAAACGTATATTCCTTATTTAGGACTTTTAAAGGATGTTTTAGGGGAGCTTGATACTGAGAAAAGGGGTTATTCTGAATTAATTACTGAAATATATAAAACTACAGGTGGAATAACTTTTGAAAATCAAGTNNGAAAAATAATAGTCAGGTATATCATCCTAAATTTATAGTTAAATCAAAGGTAATTGGAGAGAACATTCAAGGTTTATTAGAATTAGTAAATGAAATAATTACTACTACTAAATTTGATGATTTAAGTAGGCTTAAACAGATTATTCAAGAAACAAAATCTAAGCTTCAAATGAAAATTATAAATGCAGGACATAAAGTTGGGATGAACAGAATATTTGCACAGACTTCATGTGGTGGAGAATATTGGGAAAGAATTAGTGGTGCAACTTATTATGAATTCATTTGTAATCTAGAAAAGAGCTTTGATAAATCTGGTGAAGAAGTTAGAAGTAATCTTATTAAAGTTTATGAGACTATATTTAATAAAAATAATTTAATTATCTCAGTGGTGGGAGAAGAAAAAGAAGTTGAAACAGTAGTAACTAATATTAATAAGGTTACTTGTAATATTAAAACTGAACCTACTAAATTATATAATATTGCATATAAGAGTAAAAAGGATATAGAAGCTATAATAACTCCTAGCAATGTGCAATATGTAGTTAAAGGATTTAACTTTGCAGACCTTGGGTATGAGTATTCAGGAAAGATGAGAGCATTTTTAAATATATTAGATAATGAATATTTATATCCTAGAGTTCGTCTTCAAGGTGGAGCTTATGGATGTTATAGCGATATAAATGAGGATGGTAATTTAGCAATTTATTCCTATCGTGACCCAAACTTTGCAAGAACAATAGATATGTATAATGAAGCTTATAAGTTCTTAGAAGAAGTAGAATTTACCAAGGAGGATATGGAAAAGTTTATAATAGGATCTGTTGGACAGTTATATAAACCATTAACTCCTGATAGAAAAGGTGAAAAAGCAGTTAAGGATCATATATGTAATATAACTCAAGAAGATATTCAAAGATGGAGAGATGAACTTTTGAGCACTACTAATGAAGATATAAGAAATTATGCTTCAATGATTAAGGTAGGAATGAATAAAAATTATTGTTGCATAGTAGGTAATGAAGGAAAAGTTAAGGAAAATAAAACTATTTTTAATAAAACAAGTAAATTATTATAAAATAACTTGCTTTATATAATAAATTGTAGTATGCTTAATAAGAACTTAAATTAATAGTAAATAATATAAACCAATATGTTTCAATTAGTACTTAATAAATAGAGTATGTTAATATCGAAATTTTGTTAGTGAATTATTACAATGAATTTAAGAAAAATAAAATTTCGGAGGTATACATTTATGAATGGTACAGTAAAATGGTTTAATGGAGAAAAAGGTTTTGGATTTATTACAGGAGAAGATGGAACAGATGTTTTTGCACACTTTTCTCAAATAAATTCTGATGGTTATAAATCACTTGAAGAAGGTCAAAAAGTTTCTTTTGATGTAGCTAAAGGACCAAAAGGACCACAAGCAGAAAATATTACTATTATCTAGTTTTTAATTAGTAAATATTTACCCCTTAAATAGTTATGCTATTTAAGGGGTTTTTTAGATTTTAGAATTATAAATTATTTAGAAGTGTGATTACACAATAATAAGCTAATCTTAAATTAATCTTCATTTTAAATACATCTGTATGAATGACATTTTATAGAGTTAAAAAAGGCGATAAAACATTGGAAGACTTTAAGTTATAATAATGCAAGGTGTTATAAATAAATTTTAGAATAATTTCTAATGCTCTTTTTTTACTATAGACATCAACATGGTTTGTAACTTTCATCAATAAACCCTCAAAAAATATAATAATATTTTCACTTAATTCTTTAACATCTTCTTGATTTATATACCCATCTTTAATACATACTTCAAGTAAAGCAAGATCACGTTCATTAATATAATCTTTATCTAGCATAGTAGATAAAGATATTGGGAGGCTTTTTAATTCATTAGGAAAAATTTCATAATATTCCTTCATAGTATCTTTAACACTAAGATGACCTTGATCTAGAAATATTGATTTAAAAATTTTAGGGTTGTTAAAAGCGTGTATAGAGAAACACTTCCAGATACCTAAATAATTCTCTAAAGATGAATTATCTTCACTAATATAATTAGGAAGATCTTGAATATATAAATTATAATATTTCATACAAGCAAAAAACAAAATATGATTTAAATTTTTAAAGTACTTATATGCAGTAGCAACGTTATATCCTGTAGCATGAGCAATTTTTCTTGCTGTAACATTTTCTATACCTTCTTCATCTATAAGTTTATTAGCTGAACTTATGAAAGAAACTATCATTTCTTTTCTTTCTATGGCTGACTTAGTCATAAGATTACCCCTTTAATTTACTAAATATTAATATATATCAATATTATAACATTAAGATTTAAATTTTATAATGATAAAAAGTTAATTATTTGATTTTCAAATACATAGAATTTGTTAATTAAATAGCAAAAAAACGTAAACACGTTTACAAAATGTAATTAGAGGAATAAAATAATATTGTAAATATTAAGAAAATTACAAAAACAATAAGGGAGTGGGAGTATGAAACTAGAAATTGGAAATTTTTATGTCGAAGACATAGTTTTTGGGGAAAAAACAGAATTTGCTCAAGGGATACTAACTATTAATAAAAAAGAAGCGTTAAATTTTGTTTTAGAGGACAAGCACATAATTGAAGCAGATTTATTTATTGTTAAGCCAGGTGATAATGTACGACTTATGCCAGTAAAAGAAGCTATAGAGCCTAGAATAAAATTAAGTGGAGATTCATTATTCCCAGGTTATACAGGAGATTTAGTTAAAACAGGTGATGGTAGAACTCATGCTCTGAAGAATTGTAGCTTGCTAGTAGTGGGAAAACATTGGGGTGGATTTCAAGATGGACTTATTGATATGAGTGGAGAAGGTGCAAAATATACCTACTATTCTCAACTTAAAAATATAGTACTAGTTGCGGATACAGATGAAGAATTTGAAAAAAGAGAACAACAGAAAAAAAATAAAGCTTTAAGAGAAGCAGGACATAAACTTGCAGAATTTATAGGTAGTGTCGTTAAAGATTTAGAACCAGAAGAAATAGAGGAGTATGAATTAAAACCAGTAATAAAACGTGAAAAAGATGTAAATGAACTTCCAAGCATGGTATTTGTTATGCAACCTCAATCCCAAATGGAAGAGTTGGGATATAACACATTTTTGTATGGATGGGATATGAATCGTATGTTACCAACCTTTATGCATCCTAATGAAGTTTTAGATGGAGCTTTGGTATCAGGAAGTTTCATGCCTTGCTCATCTAAATGGTCAACCTATGAATTTCAAAATAATCCAACAATAAAAAGACTTTATAAAGAACATGGAAAGACAATAAACTTCTTAGGAATAATAATGTCAAATCTTAATGTAGCATTAGATCAAAAAAACCGTGCTGCACTATTTGTAGCACAGATTGCAAAGTCACTTGGAGCTGATGGTGCGATAGTTGCAGAGGAGGGGTATGGTAACCCAGATGCAGATTTCACAGCATGTATAGTTGCACTTGAAGATGCGGGAGTAAAAGTTGTAGGACTTACTAATGAGTGTACTGGAAGAGATGGACAGTCACAGCCACTAGTTTCTATGGATGAAAAGGCTAATGCTATTGTGTCTTGTGGTAATGTGTCAGAATTAATAACTCTTCCACCAATGGAAACTGTTATAGGAGAACTGGATTCCCTAGGTAGAGATGGCATATCAGGTGGATGGGAGAATGATGAGATACTTGGACCTTCAGTAAGAGAAGATGGATCAGTAATAATGGAGAATAATGCTATGTTCTGTGGAGATCGAGTTTGCGGTTGGTCGCCAAAAACAATGATAGAGTTTTAGTAAGTAGGAGGGGATAAAATGAAAAAAGCAGTAATGTATATAAACCAATTCTTTGGTCAAATAGGTGGAGAAGATAAGGCAGATTTTGAGCCTATAGTTAAGGAAGGTACAGTAGGACCAGCTATAGAGTTAAATAAAAACTTAGATGCAGAAGTTACTCATACAATAATTTGTGGGGATAACTTTATGGGGTCTAATACAGAAGAAGCTATAAAAAGAATTATAGCTGAACTTAAAAATATAGAATTTGATATTTTCTTTGCAGGACCAGCTTTTCAAGCGGGAAGATATGGAGTTGCATGTGGTGAAATCTGTAATGCTGTTAAAGAAGAATTTAATGTTCCAGTAATTACTTCTATGCACATAGAAAACCCTGGAGTAGAAATGTTTAAAAGGGATATGTATGTTTTTGTAGGAGGACATAGTGCAGCTAAAATGAGAAGTGATATAAAAGCTATGGCAACCTTCGGAAATAAGCTTTTAAAAGGTGAAGAAACCCTTGGTGCTGAAGCAGAAGGATATTATCCAAGAGGAATAAGGCATCAAATCTGGCGAAAAGATGGTAAGTGGGGTGCTGATAGGGCAGTAGAAATGCTTATAGAGAAATTAAATGGAAAACCCTTTATTACTGAACTTCCAATTCCTAAAACGGATATAGTACCTATAGCAGAGCCAATTAAAGAGATTAAAGACGCAACTATAGCGCTTTTAAATACAGGAGGCATAGTACCTGTAGATAATCCAGATAGAATTCAATCAGCGTCTGCAACAAGATGGGGAAGATATAATATTTCTGGAGTAGATGCTCTAAAAGGTGNNTCCATGCTGGCTTTGATCCTGCAGCAGCAGATGAAGATCCTAATGTAATAGCTCCAATAGATGCATTAAGGACATATGAAAAAGAAGGAAAGTTCAAAAAACTACATGAGTATTTTTATTCAACAGTTGGTACTGGAACTACTCAAGCTGAGGCGAAGAGAATGGCACAGGAGATTTTAGTTTATCTTAAAAATGAAGGTGTAGATGGAGTTATAATGGTTTCTACGTGAGGAACTTGTACACGTTGCGGTGCAACTATGGTTAAGGAAATTGAAAAATCAGGTATGCCAATTGTGCAGATGGCAAACTTAATTCCAGTTTCAAAAACAGCAGGAGCAAACAAAATTATTCCTACTATATCTATTCCATATCCTTTAGGAGATCCTGGAACATCAAAGGAAGAACAATGGAAACTTCGTTATCATAGAGTTGGAGTTGCATTAGATGCTTTAGCAACAGATGTAAAAGAACAAACTGTTTTTAAAGTTAAGTTTTAATCTTTAAGGGGCTGTGAAAGTAAATTTACAGCCCCTTAAAGAAAACTTAAGGCACAATTATCTACTCTAATTTTAAGGAGGATATTGTTATGGGGAATAATAACACTAATACAAATATAGTATTGAATGTAAAGACTAAAAAAAAGCAAGGGAACAATTCAGTTTTTATTATTTCGTTAGCTATAACTTTTATTATTGTATTTTGGGGAATTTTAGATAAAAGAGGTTTTGAAAAAATGTCAACTAGTGCTCTTAATTTTTTAACTGAAAAATTCGGTTGGGCATATCTGATTTCTATGTTTCTATTTGTAGTATTCGCACTGGTATTAGCATTTAGTAAATTTGGAAAAATAAAGCTTGGTGCAGATGATTCAAAACCAGAATATAGCACAGTTGCTTGGTTTGCAATGCTTTTTGGAGCTGGTATGGGGATAGGGCTAGTATTTTGGGGAATTGCTGAGCCTATATCTCATTTTGTAGCTCCAATGGAAGGTATAGCTCCAGGGTCTGTTGAAGCTGCAAATTTTGCTTTTAAATCTTCTTTTATGCATTGGGGATTTCACCCTTGGGCAAATTATAGCATTATAGGACTTGCCTTAGCATATTTCCAATTTAGAAAAAATAAACCCGGACTAATTAGTAGTATATTTATTCCGTTGTTAGGAGAAGAAAGAGTAAAGGGTCCAATTGGTAAAACTATTGATATACTTGCAGTATTCGCCACAGTAGCTGGAGTTGCTACATCCTTAGGACTTGGAACATTGCAAATTAATAGTGGATTAAGTTATATGTTTGGGATTTCAGAAACACCAATAGTTCAGTTAATTATAATATTTGTTATAACAGTAATAGTTATCTGGACTGCAGTTAGTGGAATTGAAAAAGGTATTAGTGCAATATCAAATATAAACTTAGTTATTGCCTTTGGAATCTTAATTTTATCTTTATTTATAGGGCCAACCATAAAGATAATAAATACTTTTTTAAATGGTACAGGTGGTTATCTAACGGAGTTTATAGAGAGTAGCTTGCATATTGAACCTTTTGCAAGTAATAAATGGGTAAATAGTTGGAGGATATTTTACTGGGCATGGTGGATTGCTTGGGCTCCTTTTGTAGGCGTGTTTATTGCTAGAATATCAAAAGGAAGAACTATTAGAGAATTTATCATTGGGGTTATTGTAGCACCAGGTATTGTATCTATAATTTGGTTCTCAGTTTTTGGAACTCTAGGAGTAAATCTTGGTATTACTGGTGAGTTCGCAATGGATATGTTAAAGAACTTAGCTGCATCACCAGAAACTGCATTCTTTCAAGTTATAACCCAATATCCATTAGGCGGTATAATTTCGGTAGCTACTATCATATTATTATGTACTTTCTTTATTACTTCGGCTAATTCAGCAACTTTTGTGTTAGGTATGTTAACATCAAATGGAGATTTAAATCCATCTAACAAAAAGAAAATAATATGGGGTATACTTCAAGCACTGTTAGCAACAACATTATTGTTATCAGGTGGATTAGCATCACTACAGACAGCATCGGTAGTTGCTGCATTTCCGTTCATTATAGTAATGCTTTTATGTTGCGTTTCATTGTGGAAGGCACTTAAAACTGAAAAGATATAATTGGCAATTTAGATAGATTGTAAGGTATATATTAAGTTTATTTGTAAAGTTTAAGGGAGTCATAGACTCCCTTTTTAATATTTATTTTTATAACTGATAGTTAAATCTATATATTCAATATTTCTATTATCATTTCATAGAAGATTAAAGATTTATCTATACCCTATGTGGATAATATAATATTTTGAATGCGCTTTTTCTTTTAGAACACAATAATTTAATATATGATACAATAGATACAAATA
>NZ_DHYX01000070.1:0-247 GCF_002414285.1 Clostridium sp. UBA5119
TGGTATGAATTTATTGAGCAGTGGACAGTGAGGTGGTACAATATATGTGTAACGTGTAATATATTGGTGTATTTGTTAATGCATCTTTAAGATATAAGAAATAAAGTAGCCATAGGGAAGAGGTGGAGCATGAGTAACAAGGATATTATAAATGAAAATAATTCATTAATAGAAGACTTTCAGGACAATCAAATTGATGTTAAGGATATTACATCCTCGATTATTACTAATCCTTATGGTGCTATTA
>NZ_DHYX01000070.1:335-21209 GCF_002414285.1 Clostridium sp. UBA5119
AAGGGAAATAAGTACATATCCTTTAGAAAACTTGTATGTAGAATGATAGTGGGAGCATGGTATCCTGTTACTCAATATAAACTTAGTTTAGGAATTCAAGACAGGCTCTTTGATTTAGTTATACTAATCCATGAAAAATATAATATACCTTGTGATATGAATAAAAATAAACTATTAGAGGTTATAGAAAATATAGAAGATGTTGAAGTTAAAAAAAGGATTAAAAAACTTCGTGATTATGTACCTTATAGACTTTTAACTCCCTTCTTTGCATTAACAAAGGATATATTTAAGAAGAATGGTACTAAGATAAATAAGTTTATAGCTGAGCTGACCAATCTAGATGAGAGAGCTATATATAAAATAGATATTAATAATAAGATTATAGAAATTAATGACTCTTGGTATAAGTACATAAGTGCTAATCAAGCTATAATATACGGATGGATGCATTATAACCTGGTTTGTTATCTTCAAAAGAGAAATCCTAATGTACCAGCAATNNGCAATTCCATTTAAAATCACAGCACCAGGTAAAAGAGATCTAAGTAAGGCAACTAAGCTTTGGACAGAGATAAATAGAGATAAAACTGTTAGTGATATTTATACAGGAAAGGAACTAACAGAAGAGAACTTCTCTAATTATGGGAATCTAAGTATAGATCACTTTATTCCCTGGAGCTTTGTACTTCATGATGAACTATGGAATTTAGCACCTACCTTTAAAAATGTGAATAGTCAAAAGAGTAATAAACTGCCTGACCTTAGCTTATATATGGACAAGTTCTGTGAAGTTCAATACAAAAGCTTTGATATAATGCAGAGAAATCCTAAAAGATATAAGAAGCACTTAGAAGGATATTTATCCATAAATATAGCTGCAAACAATCAAAGGAAAATTGAAAAAGAAGAGTTTAGCCAGAAGGTGAAAGCAAATATAGAGCCACTGTATCAGATAGCCTTTAATCAGGGGTATGGGGTTTGGGAGAGGTGATAGGATTAAAGTATAATCTAAAATTATTAATTTGAAGGAGGATAAATCATGTCTAATCACTTTGGATTGAAGGTACTTGAAGGTAAACGTGGACTAAAGTTAACGCGAGAAAACTATGTGGTAGTTAGTAATAAAAATACATTATTGAAATTCCCTATGGATATTTATGCTGATGAAGAAGGTAGAATATATTCAGATGAATGGTGTAAAAAACAACTAGATAACTGTTTAAAAAATTTTGATTTGAATATGGAATATTTTTCACTATTAAATCATGATGAATTTAATATGGAAATAACAAAGTTTCTTAAAAGTAATAAATGTTTCGTTGAAGTATTTGACCTTAATTTATATGATGAAAAATCAGGATATTATATAATGATTCTTGATGAATATTGCCAACTATACATCGGTACAACAGATAACATAAAAAAACGTATAAGACAGCATTGGAATAAGAGCAAGTCCTTTGACCGACTTCTGTTTCCGATGGGTGCTGTAGATACATCTGTATTTTCAATTGATAGTTTTAGGGCATTTGATACTACAAGAATTTTAGCGTATACAACAAAAAGAACATTTGATTTAGAAGATAAATTTATGAATCAATTTTCTTCTAAATATATGTGCAATAGACTTGGCGGTGGTAAAATAACTGGTGGTTTATTCCAAACAATCACAATGATGAAAAAGCGTAAGTTAATATAAGAATAAAGAGGAAAAACCTCATTTAGAAGTAGTAGCATAAATAAGCGTGAAAAATAGGCTTAGGCATTGAAATAACTTGAGTAAAAATATTTTTATAGATAAAATACCGTATCTCAAATAAAGATTGTTATTTTCGAAAATTTTAAATTGTATAATAGGTTATAGAGTTGAATTTATATGTTTGCTAATTATTTTCATTTTAATATGTCGATGATGTCTATAATGGGCAATTGGAAATAGCAATACAAGTAGGTAAATATTAGATGTATAAACTTATTTTTNNTTGAAGCTACTATTCCTTAATTAGAATGTAAATCAAACCATATGGGGATAAAACGACTATTGTTTGGAAAATAGTTACTGCAAATACAATGGATAAATGTATAAGATGATAGGAGTGTTAATATGTTGACAAATTTACAAAAACAAAAAGTTAGAAATGCATTTGAATCAATACTCAGAGCAGATTACGTTTCCATTACTGATCTTAGTCAAATGGATCAATTGGATGAATATTATGTAGATTTTTTCAATAATACAAGTAGCCTTTTACAAAGGCAGGACAATTACATTTCTGGCCGTAGAGGAACGGGTAAAACTGCATTACTGCTAAAAGGATACTATGAATGCTTAAAAACCATTTCAAAAAAAGTTGAGAAAAGTAGTGAAATACTTGGTGATGATAAAGTCTTACCAATATATATAGATTTAAGTAATTGCAAGGAAATGTTAAATCAATATGGAGATTCAAACTTATTGGAGATAAACTTCGTACGACAAATAATATTGAATTTGAAAGCCCAACTAAATTTGATTTTCGAAGAAAAATTTTTATCTAAATTTATAGAAAATCCATCGTTAGAAGGTCTTGATTACATAGAAAAAGTACTTATAGAAGGAATTACAGTAAGTAACAGAGCTATTAGAGTTGAAGAAAAGGTGAGTCTTTCAGATTCGAGTGAAATTAAAGTGGGAGTAAATTCTACAGGGCCTAGTTCCGGCGTGAATCTTAGTACATCAGAGAATATTGAAAGTACAATAAAACATCGTGAAGTTAAAAGTCTTGATGTGCAGAGTTTTTTAGATAAAGTTGATAAAATCAGAAAAAAGGCTAAAATTGACTATATTTATATATTTGTCGATGAATTTTCTGACCTAAACGAAGAAGAACAAATAATTGCTTCAAAGCTAATTAAAAAATTCTTAGGTTCGAAAATTAATATGTTCTTCAAGATTGGTGTAATTTCAGATAGATATGATTTTGGCGATAATATAATAATTGGTCGAGATCTTTTTCAAATCCCACTTGACTTGAAGGACTATGTAGAGAGATATGGTGGAATTGTTAATGGTGTAAAGCAATTAGAAGTATTTGTTGAGCAGCTAATTAAGGCACGAATTTCAAATTATTGCTCTGATTTAGAATATATTGATATTTTTAAGGCAAAAAAGAAAGATATTAATTTTAGAATAGCTAGAACAGCTATGGGTGTACCACGAACTATTGGACTTATTCTGCAAAATGCGTGGTTACGTTGTGAGAGTAATGGTAGCAGTGACCAGAAAATAGGATTAACAGAACTGAACTATGGAATTATTGCAACAAAGAAAATGTACTTTTTACAATTTCAAGGTAGTATAAAAAAGCGACTACTACCAGGATTCAATATGGACATGTGGAATAGTATTCTAAATAAAGCTATCAGCGAAAAAAGTAAGCACTCAGATAGACCTGCAAGTCATTTTTTAGTGGATCCTATTAGAAAAGATTATTTGAATATCTTGTGTGAAAATTTTATAATTCATAATTTGGAGGATAGTAGAAGTTCTAAGTATGGTGGTAACTATGCACTATACAGTATTGATTATGGTATTTGTACAGAAAATAACATTAAGTATGCAGAAGAAAAAGATGAATTTACGGCTTTTAGATTTGTTTATGATAATGTTTTATCTGAATATGACCCTTATTTTATAAATGAGAAATTAAAAAGTTATCGTTGTCCGGCTTGTGAGAAAATCTATGATGAAAAAGAGGTATGCCATATCCGTGTGAAAAGATGCTTTGAAGATGATTCTCCTTTAGAGGAGATTATCCATAAAGATGCCCCAATTACTAAAGGTAACTATGCAGAGGTAGAAATAAAAGTACTTGGTTTGATTTCAAGCTTAAGTATTGATGAATCTATGAGTGCGCAAGAGATAGCTGATGCAGTTGGTTGTAGTCGTCAAAAAGTTTCATCTTGGGGAAGCAGGGTATTGCATAAAGATGGATTAATAAATATTGAATTTAAGAAGGGTAAAAATCATTATTACTCTGCGGAATAGAGATTTTTCAATTAGACATTTGTAAAAAACTTTTCACATAACAGAGTGGTTCTGATATTTTGCAAGAAACATGAAAATATCAGAACTGCTCAACTTATTAGATGGAATAATCAGATTCTAATTATCATTATCCATATGATGAGAAATTGGTATATTTAAAATTAATTTGTTGATATATATTTTATAATATATGATGTATAAAAAACATAATAGTGAGAGTATTTTCTGAGCACGTAAAAAAATTTTGTCTTAGAAAAATAAAAGGTATCACCACCTCAAATCAAAATAGCAACTAAGATACTAGGCAGAACAATACGATAAAAATTAAAAGTGTTATAATTTCACTTGATCAGTCACCATTTTAATTAACAATTCATAAGAAATATATATAAGCTTTTTAAAGAAATCAAATTCATAATGAAAAAATTTTTAATACAACTATAAAACTAAAAAGAAAATTTTAATTTTAAAACTTTTATAATTAAATAATTGGATAAATGTACATATTCAACTTCACAAATGTATAAAATAACAAAATATATTACTAAATAATGAAAAATATGTTAATGTTAAAGTGAAGTAATAAGTATTTTATAATTAGAGGTGAAAATTTTGGAAGTTACAAAAAATCAAGAAGCAACTTCGGCAGATAAGAAATCAGTAGGATTTGATTATCAATTTTTATATTTTATATACATAGTATTAGAGTTAAAACCAGGAGAGAAAATAGGATATGAAGTAAAAGATGATGTACATTTAGAATTAAATAATGAACAGGAAGTATTTATTCAACTTAAGCATTCTCTTCAAACTAATAAATGTATGAACATCATAAATATGACAGAAAAAGATGTTGATTTGTGGAAAAGTTTATATAATTGGAATCTAAGTATTAATGAATCGATAGAAAATAAGAAATTAGATTACATAAATAATATAGAATTCGTATTAGTTACAAACAAAAATAATGAAAACAATAAATTTTTTACTAAAACAGAAGAATTTCGAAAGAATGCTATCACTGTTAAGGAATATAAAGATTATATTTTAGAATTACATAATAGTGTTGAAGGCGATACAGATTATTCAAAAAAATTAAAAAAGTATATGAAAATTGTTATAGATCAAAGAGATGATGTGTTAAAAGCGTTCGTAGATAAACTAAATTTTACACTTGGATTTGATGATTTAGTAAAAAGGATAAAAGATCAAATATTAAGTAATCACATTGATGAAAGAAAGTTAGATGAAATATTTGAACGGTGCATTGGAATTTTAAGTATTTGGAAATATGAAAATATAAAGAGTGGTGAACGTGTTTTTATATCATTTGAAGAGATAGATGGAAGAGTTAAGCATTGCTTTAATTATGGGAGAAATGACAAATTCCCAAGGCAATTAAAATATGATGTTGCCTTACCAGATAAATTAGAGGAACAAAATTTTATTAAAGAGTTAATAGAAATAGATTATTTAGATAACATCAAATTAACGGAATTTGCAAAGTATACAATGGTTAAATTAAAATTGGAAAATTTGTTGGAATCATGGATACAAGAAAATTATTTAACAGAAATGGATAAAGAACAATTTTGGGATGAATGTATTTCCTTATGGTCTAATTATCATCAAAGATCTCATAGAAATAGTAAGAAAGCAATTAAAAAGGGTATTCTTAAGGATGAGGAACTAACGGAATTACTTTATGACAATGCAGTAAATTGTTTAGATGATATAAAAACAATATTTTTAGAATTATGTGGTGAAAAATTAAATATTGAAGAAAGTAATGGAACATTTTATTCTCTTTCAGATCAGGCTGAAATAGGATGGAAGCTAGAGTGGGAAAAGAGGTATCAATAATGTTAAATTCAAAATTTTTATATAATAACGAAGGAATATGTGCATTTGGAATAATGTCAATATTAGAAATTATGGGAGAAATAAGTTATTCTAAAGCAATGTTAATCCCTCCACTAATCTTCAACACAAATGTAGTTAAATTTTTAGGAACTAATTCTAAAATAAGAAGTTTTGAAGAGTTTAGATTAAAGCAAGTATCTTCTGTATCTAAATTTAATAATATGTATTATAATTTTCTTCCACTTACTATTAATACTCTTGTTATATTAGACGATATGAATTTCATAGATTTAGAATATAATATAATTAAATTGAAGACACCACTAATATCAGCAATAGAAATTAAAAAACTTGGAAAGAGAGCAAGTGGTATAATTAAAATAGCACCAAAACTTGTGAATTTATTAAATGAAGAAGATGAAAAACTTTATTTACAGTTAGGGGTAATATTATGAGATTTCATTACAATCAGATAATACTATGGATGAAAAACGGAAATATAAGAACATTAAATTTTCTTCCTAATAAAGTTAATATAATTACTGGGGGAAGTGAAACAGGTAAATCAGCAATTTTAGCTATTATAGATTATTGTTTTTTTGCAGATAGAAATATTAAAATAACTCAGGAATTTATTAATGAAAATGTGGAATGGTATGGAATAAACTATTGTATAAATAACAAAGTTTATACAATAGCTAGAAGAAGTATGAATGTAACTATACCTTCAACAGATTATTATTTTTCATTAATTGGAAAAGTACCACAGATGCCACATAGTTCTATTAGTGAAAAGGATTTAAAAAAATTTATGAACGAGGAATTTTCCATTAATGAAAATACAATAGTTCCTTATGGCGGAAAACAAATAAAAGCAGGTAGTAAAATTTCAATGAAATACTTCATGCTATTTAATTCACAGGATGAAAATACAATTGATAATAGCGATATATTTTTTGACAAGCAAACTGATTCGAAATATCAAGAAGCTTTGGAGCGTACTTTTGATTTAGCAGTAGGTATATCTAATGAGAAAAATGTATTAATAAATGAAAAGATAAATAGTATTAATAAAGAGATAAATAAATATCAACGCAAGCAAAATACTATAGATAATAAAGTAAGTGCATTCGAAAATGAAAAATTGTCATTGATTAAAAAAGCTAAAATGTTAAATTTAATTCCTAATGATATACTTAATGTGGATGAATGTATAAATATAATTTTAGATTTGGCAAAAGGTAATTCTCATAGTTTTGCTGATGAAAGCAATAAAATTTTGGACGAGTTATCTCAAAAGGAAAAGAAAATTAAAAGAGATATTAAAATTATAAACGATTTTTTAAACCAAGCAAATAATTACACAAACTTAAATAATAAAAATTTAGATAGTTTAAAACCTATTCAGTATTTAGCAGATAACTATGGAGAATTAATTAACCATGCATCAGTAGTTGATATAATGAATGGACTTCAATATAATTATAGCAACATGTTAAAGAAAATATCAAGGATGAAAAAAAGTGATTATGGTATGAAAGAAGAACTTAAAAATTTATATTATAATTTAAGTAAAGTTAGAGAAGAAATTAATAAATTTTCTATTAAAGAAGATAATACAGGGATAATTGATAAGTATATATTTTTAGGAGAGGCTAAAACAAAAATTGAGATATATCGTAATAATGGAAGTATTATAGATTTTAAAGATAAAATAGAAGAGCTAGAAGGTGAACTAAAGCTGTTGGAAATATCATTTGATAGAAATGAAGACAGAAGAACCTCAATAATTAAGCTCGTTGAAATCAGTGCTAAAGCATTAATGGAACGTTGTAAATCAGCAATGGAAACATATGGAGATTATGTACCTGTATTGAATTATAAAGAAAAAAAGTTGGAATTGATGAATCCTAAAATAGCTCAGATAGCTAAAGTTGTAGGTAGTAGTTCTAATTATTTATTTTTACATTTATTTTTTATTTTATCATTACATGAAGTTATTATGGCACAAAAAATTAAGTATATTCCATCATATATTATTTTAGATCAACCAAGTAGACCATATTATGATAATAAGAACGAAGAATTTAGAGATAAAGAAAAAATTACTATTGCGATATCTTTATTAAATGATTATATTGATTTAATTAATAATGAGTATAAAGAGGAGTTTCAGTTTATAGTATTTGAGCATATTCCAAAGGAAATTTGGAAAGATATGAGAAATATTAACTTGGTAGAAGAATTTATAAATGGAAACAAATTGATAAGAAAATGTGATATTACTAGGAAGTAAGATAATTTTTTATACTCACTCACCAAAATGACTATGACAATAAAAAAATATTGTAATAGTCATTTTTACTAAACACACTGCTCACTAAATCATCCTCATAATATTAAAAAATTCTAATCAAAAAAAAATCCTTCCACATCACCCCCTGAAATATATACATATTTTAATATATCCCTAGATAAATATAGAAAATTTTATATAGTTAAATAGGGATATATATATAATTTTACCTAGGAAACTAGTTACATATAAACCTATAAAACTAGTTAAATATGAACCTAGTTAACTAGTTGTTGGCGCTGTGCGGGTTTGTGGGTTTTCTCAATATTTTTTAATTGGGAAATAATCAGGTTTTATTCATTTAAATTACATAAAATGGTACGATGGTTAAATATAAGATATAATATTATAATAGCTTATATTTATATCATTGAAATTTATAACAGAAGATTAAAATTTAAAAGAGGGGTTAACCACATTATTTATATTTATTAAGGAGGATCTAAATATGAAGAAAAAGAGTATTTGGTTACTGGTTATATTGGTGATAATTATTATAGGGCTGATTTTACAACCATTTCTTATACCAAAGAATTTTAAAAGTATACTAGATATTGATTTTACAAAAGTAGATAAGATACTTATGAGCTCTGGAACCTATGGAAAAACTGTAAAAATAACGGATAAAGATGAAATAGAAGAATTTTTAAACCAGTTTGATAATACTAAAGTTAAAAAGATCTTTAGCAAATCAAAAAATAGAGGATATTGTTTGGAAGCTAGATTGTTTATTAATGATAAAAAAGTAGTTTCATTTGATTATGGTTATGATAGGATTACTATTTACAAAAATGATAAAGAAACAAAATATATTTCTAACACAAATATATATATAGATAAAGTTAATGAAATAGAAATAAAATATAATTTGAAAAGTTAAATGATTTAGGTATTGAAAGTGTTATTGCTACTAAAAGGGGAGTTGGATATGTCTTTAATGAAATGTATAAACTAAATTATTTTTTAGCGAGGTATGATGTATGGAAATATTAAAAGTTAATGGGTTAACTAAAGTATATGCTTCATTTAAGGGAGCAAAAGAAGTTAGTGCTTTAAATGGGTTAAATTTCACTATTAATAGTGGTGAGTTTGTAGGCATAATGGGGCCAAGTGGAAGTAGAAAGAGTACTTTACTTAATATACTCTCAGGAGTAGATAAGGGTACTTCAGGTAGTGTAATTATTAACAATAATGATATTAGTGAAATGAAAAAGGACAAACTTGCTTTATTTAGAAGAAAAAATATTGGATATATTTTTCAAGAGTTTAATTTATTAGATAGTTTAACTGTTGAAGAAAATATATCATTACCTCTTATATTAGATAAGAAAGATCAAAGTGAAATAGAAAATAGTTTAAATGATCTTATGAAGTATTTTAATATATTAGATTTAAAGAAAAAATATCCTTACAATATTTCAGGTGGTCAAAGGCAAAGAGTTGCTGCTGCAAGAGCATTAATTAATAATCCCACTATAATCTTTGCAGATGAGCTAACAGGAAATTTAGATTCAAAATCAGCAAATGATGTTATGACAACTATAGCTAAAATGAATAATGAAAAAAGTAGTACAGTGTTAATGGTAAGCCATGATCCCTTTGCAGCTCCTTTCTGTAAAAGAATTATATTTAGAAAAGATGGAAAAATAAAACTTATACCAATATATACTTTTTGAAAAATAGAGGTAAAGAATTTGGTGTGTATTTGACATTAGGAATGACATACAAAGATTTAACTAAAATGGTTATTATGGAAAACATGGGGGTTATGATAGCTTCTCTAGTTACAGGAATTGTTAGTGGTACAGTTTTGGGGAGAATGTTCTATATGGCTCTAAATAAAATGGTTAGTGGAGCTAATATCCAGTACACATTAAATTATAAGAGCTTTTTATTAAGTGCTGGTGTATTTGTAATAATATTTTTAGAGAATGTAATTTTCAACATATTTTACCTTAGGAGGATATCTATTGTTGAAGGAATTAAAGCTGATGTAAAAAAGGAAATTGGACATACTAATGTATTTATTGGAGTAGTAACTATATTGATTTTTGTGGCGGCTTTATATTATTTACCTATTATTATCCTAAAGGGAAATATTGAGGAGGTTGCACCTATAATATTAGGATTATTTTTAGTAATTATAATTTGTCCATATATAATAATTGGTGCAATTATTACCTTAATCAAAGCTATTTTAAAGAAGTTTCCTAATATATATAATAATAACTTGTTGGTTTTAAGCAACTTATCTCATAGATTCTTAGCATATAAAAACATATTGTTTATTACTTCTCTACTATTAGCTGGAGCTATGCTATTTGTAGGATATAGTTATTCAATTTATGTTTCAACTAGGGAATATATTTTAAATGAAAATCCATATGATATTATGTTTGTTGAAAGTAACAAGTATAACAGTGTAAATAGAGAAGATGTTATAAATGTTGTTAAAGATAATGGTGGAAGCGTAAATGAATACAAAGAATTAGAATATATTGAAGTACCTGTATTTAAGGAAGAATCCGGTAATCTTAGTGTTTTAAATACTAGACATTCAGTAATTAGCTAGTCAAACTATAATAAACATATGGGAATAGATATTAATATTAAACCTAATGAGGCATTGTATATTACAGTTGAAAATGAAAGCAAAGACTATAAGATTCCAAATCTGATTTTTTTAACTCTTAAAGGTAATAACCTAGAAATAGTGAACAAGTTATCACTAAACCATGGGACTTTGATAGAGAAAGAACAATTTGATGACCTTGTTAAAGAATCTTACTCTTTGAAAATAAACGCTGATAAGATTAATAAAGAAAAAGGTGTGCAATTCACTAATTTTAGATATGGTGGAGAATATGATTCAGGATTCGCATTTATTCTTAACGATAATGACTATAATATGATAAAGAAAAATGTAAAAGAAGAAACCATTAAAAACTTACATTTAATGAATGTAAGGGATAAAGATGTTGCCTTTAAAGGGTTACTAAACTATTTAAAAGGTGTTAACGATTTAGATAGCACTTATTGGAATGAAGGTCAGCTATGGGGTGGTAAAATATCTGAGGATGAAAGAGGAACCTTGGAAGCATATAGGCCACTTTATAGAGAAGAGTTAATCAGAATGCAATTAGATGATAACGGTATGTTATTATTCACTACAATTTTTATAGGAATACTATTTATTATAACTAATGGAGTAGTATTATATTATAAAGTGATTTCTGATGTTAATGAAGAGAGAAAAAGAAATAGTATCCTATTTAAAGTTGGAATCTTGGAAAGTGAAGTAAAATCGGTAATTAAGAAGGAGTTAAGAATAATTTTCTTTGTTCCCATATTTATCGGAGGAATGTTAGGAGTATATTTCTTATATATTATGGTATTTAATAGTGGAATCACTGAACTGTTAATGAAGAAGTCAATTATTACTCTTCTTTTAGAAATTTTAATTCAGTTTATATTCTATAAAATAAGTAAAAATAAATATATAAAGGAAGTATTAAATTAATTTTTAGAATATAAAAGTTTTTATACTATGCAGTAAATGCATAATATAAGAACTTTTTATTATCACACATGTTTTAAAATGATTTCAGACCTTATGGATTATTGTAGATGAGGTAAAGACAGATTCAGCACAGGCAATAAAAGAAATAAAGGCAGCTAATATTAAACAAACAGTTATGTTAACAGGTGATAATAAAAATGTTTGTTTTTATACTGTATTATCCAGGAGAAATTATGCTTTTTTATTTGGCAATATTAATTTACAATAGCAATTAGAGCCTTTATGGGTATTGGAAGCGTTGGTGGTGTAATAGAAGTTGATGGATAGATTTAATGGTGTTGCAACCAAATATCTTGCTAATTACATATATTGGTTTAAGTGGTTAGAGGTCTTTAACACAGAGAAAGATACCATTAAGAGTAAAAATATATTAGCACATTCTCATACCTCTCTTTCTGACACAAAATTAAAGGAAATTAGAATTAGAGAAGCAATTTATACAGCTTATGTTAGGTACCTTTAATATTGAAAATATATGGTATATAATCAAATAAGTAGGTAATTAAGTAATGGTGGATTTAGCATGGAACTAAATATAAAGCAAATGAATTATAATGAAGCAAAGCAAATTTCAAAATGGGTTTATAAAGAATCATTTTCAATCTATAGTATGGATGAAAGTAATAGCTGTATAAGTGAACTCCTTAATGGATATTATTTTTCGGTTTCTGACAAAGAGAATAATCTAATAGGCTACTATTGCTTTGGTGAATCTGCTCAAGTTCCAGTAGGAAATCAATTTGGTGTTTATGATTGCAAAGATATTACTGATGTTGGTTTAGGAATAAAACCAAATTTGTGTGGCCAAGGATTATGATTCTTCACTAAGAAGAAATTAGTAAATAAATTTATTTAATTCTATTCATATATTCTCCCTATAATATATCAGTAAAATTAATTATTAGAATTAAATTTTTTGCCTAAATTTTTATTTAAATAGGAAGGTGTTAAAAATGTATAATGAAAAAGAACAGCTAAAAGCAAATTTAATAAGGATTAAAGAGAATGAATACAACCTTGGAAATGGTGAAAATATTAATGATTATGTTAATTTAATGCTTAAGTATATTGGTGACAATGATCCTGAAGTAAGAGATGAGTTGATATATACTACTTTTGTTAATTGGATTGAAGAAAAAGGGTATTTTACTGATGAAGAGTTAGAAACATTATTAAATACTATATTAAGTAAAGACTTTGCTTTTTATAACATTGGAAGTGAAGATGATGATTCAGTTTTAAGAAGAAGTTTTTCTATGCTTTTGGTAAATCCAATCTTATGTGTTCATTTAGATAAAGAATTTTTAGATGAAGAAATGATTCTACAGACTAAAGATTGCTTAATTAAATATTTAAATGAAGAAAAAGATTTACGTGGATATGATAAAGAAAAGGGTTGGCTACATGCTATAGCGCATGTAGCTGATGGAATACATGCATTAATAAACTGTAAAGGAATTACTGAGGATATATGTAAAGATATTATGGGGACTATAGAAAATAAGTTACTTGAAGGAAGAGAAGTTTTCAATGCAGAAGAGGATGAAAGGTTAATTACAATAATATATTATGATATAATATCAGACAACTTATTAAGTAATGAATATATTTGTAATTGGATAGATGGGCTTAGTAAGGTTGTTGAAATAGAAGATAGAAGAACAAGATTTATGGCTAGAACTAATGTGAAAAATTTCATACGTAGCCTGTACTTTAGACTATTACATCTTGAAAATAATGAGGAAATATCAAAAGCAATAATTGACTTAGAAAAGAAAATAAATTTATACTTAGATTAATAATGTCATAAAATAATGGAGTGAATGTAGGGAGATAGCCCCTTTCTCATTCTTATTAAATAAAATCTTTGAAACTAGCTGCATATTTGGTAGGAATAAATTCAATAATTTCATAACTGGCGATTTTTTCTTTGTAAAATGGGTCTTCACTGAGTATGGCATTAACCTTCAACATTTCAAAAGATAGTCTATAAATACTTCTTTCAGTAGGCATACAAACTACTTTATTTATTGCTGTTAGCAATACAAAATTTAATAGAATATCTAAATAGAAATTTTATTAAGGATGAAATTTTAGAAAATGAGGTGAGTAGAATGACAAAAACATTATATGATCCAGAGGTTGAAAAGAGGGGCATAGAAAAGGGAATAGCAGAAGGAATAGAAAAAGGCAAAGCAGAATTACTAATTAAGCTACTAATAAAAAAATTTAAAAGTTTACCAGATGGATATGAGAATAAGATAATGAATTTACCCATTAATACCATTGATAGAATTGGTATGGATATTTTTGATATAAATTCTGTGGAGGAATTGGAAGAGTATTTTAAGCTTACTAAAGTATAACAAATAATATAAATAAGTAATAGTATTTATATCATTTGTATTGTATTTAATAAGCTTAAATAGAGAAATTGAAGTTAAGGCATGGGATTATAGGATAATAACTATGCCTTTAAAATCATTATCATGGAAAGCTATTTACAGAAATAATTTCACACTCTATTACTACGATTCCTGGAATAGATTTAAAAGACTGAAATTAAGCCAATGATATTAAATTATCATCGGCTTATACAATAAATCCTCTAAAGCTACCTTATCCTAGACAGAATAGTATCAATGTACTCTCTTAATCGATTGTCTATAGTCGCTCTTTGATATTCTTTTACTGTTTTTATTAATTGTGATTTGTCAAAATCATTGAAGTTTTCTATATCTGTATTTTCCTCTAGTAAAGTAAGCAATTTTAATTGAAAATCTATGACTTCAATATAACTCTTTGCTTCCATCCTGTTAGTTTTATTTTGCTTTTTCATAATATTAATAATTTCCATAAAGTAATCTTTTCCTAAGTCATAATTACTGTTTTTTATATAGTGTAATGCTATCAAACTACCGCAAGTGAAAATATCACTTATGTCTTTATGGTTATTAAATACTTGAAATAAATTATCTACTTCAGCCTCTGTTAACTCACTAGCATCAATATCACTTAAATATATATTTTGGAGCCAAACTTTATTTTTAATGCCCTTATCATTTTTTAGTAATAAAAATGCCATCCATCCATCGTTTCCTTCAAAGGGCAGTGACGTTGCTAATGCAATAACAAAATTCATTATACCAAAGGTGGTAATAACTGTTTTAAAGTAAAATTCAGTTTCTATTCTACTTATAAGAATGGCAGGAATAAATAATAATAAATTGGTAAATATACCCCCTAAATAGTAGAGTGAAAAATTCCTTGATACCTGGTTTTTATCAATGCATTTAAACATTTGACATAAGCCATTACTTAAGGCAAAAATGCTATTTTCTTTAAGTTTAACCTTGTTATTCACAACACAAATTTTTATGGGCCCAGCATAAAGGGATTTCAGCTTCATTCCTATGATTTTACCAAAAGCAAAATGTCCAAGTTCGTGGAAAGTAACGGCGATTAAAAATAACAAATAGTAAAGGGTTATTTCATTTATTATTGTTATACGTAGAAAAAAACTAATTAAATTTAATAATATTAGTGTTAAAAGAAAACTTGTATAGTTGAAAAATTTATTCATTATGGCTGTTATCCTTAACTAAAAGTTCTGAAAAACTGTTTGCATTAAAATATCCGTGACTATCCCAATATTTATATTCGTAATGTTCTTTAGGGAAAAACAAATAAGTATACTTTAATTGCTGAAACATAGCCTCTTGCATTGGAGAGGATTCTAAAACAATATTTCCTTCAAGAGCATCTTTTATGATACTTCTTATTGATTGGAGCTTATGAAGAATCTCCTCCTGTGTATCATACGCAAAGAAAGTTTCATTTGAAATAATTACTGCTCCCATATACTGAAACATTTTAGTTAAATAATCATTAACAAAGCTTTCACCATTTGTGTCTGTTGTGGTTAGTATTATAACTGGCTTTCCTAATAATTTAAAAATGTGCAACCAATATGAAAGCCTATCAAAAATTAATTTAACATCAGAGGTTACATTATGGGCATACACTGGTGAACTAATAATTATTAAATCTGCAGATAAAAGTAGTTGTTTAAGTTCACTACCTTTATCATCTTTAAGATTATCAAAAATACAAATACCATTACTAAAACAATTTTTACATCCAGAGCAAGGATTAAGGCAATATTTTATTGGGTTTAAAATAGTATTATTGTAGTCACTTTCTACATTGAGTTCATTGAAAATCTCTTCAACATATTTATAGGTTCGAGTATTTAAATTACGTGTACCTATTAGTGTTACAATATTTTTCATATAATATCACCTCTCTAACTTAATACTGAAGGAACAATTTCAGGATTAATCAAACGAATTAGCTCAAATAAAATACCAGTTTCTCCAGTGAATAATCCTATTGAAGAAATATGCTCAAGTTGTTTCAAATGGAATTTACCCTTTGCCTTTTGGATTGTCATAATCTTGTTCATTATTGTTTTTGCTATGTCATAATCATGTAAATCCCTTGTTAAAGAATACCTAGTCAAGAAATATTCTACTAAACCTGAATTGCCATGGCATAAACAATCATTTTGGAACATGTTTGACTTCATAATGTGGTCATTGATTTTTTCAATTTCTTCTAATACTCCAGTATAATCTAAATTTGCTTTTTTCATAGTTTTGCAAATTTCAATACGAGAAATTGCTATACCGGTTAAACCTCTACACCATGATAGGGGCATTTCTTCATAATTTGAGTAGAGATGCTTGTCCTTATCTAATATATCTGTTGCAAAATTAAGGTATTTAATTGACTTTGTAATACTATACAATTTGTAGAATATTAAAGAAATAGGTCCTAAGCCATGTGCAAAACCAGCCTGAAAATCCTTTACCTCATCTTTTTTAAAGCATGCTAATATTTTTTCAGCATAGGTGATAATATGGGATAAGTATATTGTATCATGAGAGTTATCATATAATCTAATTAAAGAATTTACAAGGGAAGTTGCTCCATTAAGATAATCAACGTCAATTTCAATATTATTTTCTAATTTTTTTAAATACTTATTTATATAACCTTTAATTTTACTTTTTTGTAAGTCTTCTTTTTCTAAGAAGGATGCCATGTGTATAAAACTAAAGGTGCTTGTATATCCAATATTTTTTTCAACATATATTATTTGATCTTCCGTATTACACTCATCAATTATTTTTTCAAAATAGCTATAGTATTTGG
Organism: Clostridium sp. UBA5119; assembly: GCF_002414285.1. NCBI lineage: Bacteria > Bacillati > Bacillota > Clostridia > Eubacteriales > Clostridiaceae > Clostridium > Clostridium sp. UBA5119. The sequence goes on from NZ_DHYX01000070.1 coordinate 17,382, forward strand.
TCTCATTTGTTACTTTATATAAATAGTACATAGCTAATGCAATTCCATAAACACCGTCATAAAAGTCTGCTGATATAACATTATAGGAATCTTCTTCATATTTGCTTGTGTTTACTGTCATCCATAGAAGGAGATCCTCACTTTTAATTCGCTCAGATAATATTTTTTTGCTAAGATTAACAGCATATTCTAAGAAAGTGTTTTCAGTTGAAGAATTTTCTTTAAGGGATTGTACTGTCATTTCATATTCCTTAATTTTATTAGGTATATCATAGTTTCCATATGCTAATTCTATTAAGGAAACTTGTTTCAAGATATCTTCATTACTAATCCTTATAATATGCTCTATAAGATACTCATATGAAGTTTTTGAAGTAAACTCTCCTAGATTTCTATTTGAGCTATATATTTCTAATCCATGGGTGTAATAAGAAAAATAAGGGACATCATTAAACATCATATCTTCAATTTCACTAATAATAAATGTTGGATTGTTAAATTCAATGCTCCACATGTTTTCTAATATTTTTTCTCTATCTAACATATCAGATAAAAAGTCAGGATGATAGGAGTGACCCAATATCTTAGCATATTGATTAGTATTTCGTAATAATTGCCTTACCTTTAACCCTTTAAAGCTTTTAAATACATCTGAATTCAAAATTTCTTCTCTATTATTTATAAAATAATTACATATAGTAGTAAAGCCATCAATTACGTTATTTTTATATTTTTTAAAATCAATCTGTTTTAGTGGGAGATTTTGGCTTCCTGGTAGTACAGCAGTTTCTTCTACAAATCTAATCTCATCGGTGTTAAGATTAGTGATTTGTAGTACCTTTTCATCAAGGGTTTTCTCTGCTCCAGATAAAGCACTAATATCTATTCCCTTACTGTTATCACTATTTTTAAGCCTGCTAGTTAATAGCATTATTCTATCAATATTTTCAAACACCTTTTGTTTAATTAGCTGTGTAGTTTTATCATTATCCTTACCATTGAATAATGTAGGTTGCTGCACTATTGTTTCTAAGTCAATAATAACTGGATGTTCCCCATGGGCAATTAAATTTTCCATATGCATATCAGTGCCGTTAAGAAGATACATAAGACCTAATAAATAACCAAATCTTATATAATATCTTTTTACTTCCTCTTCGGATTGGCAATCTATATGATCAATAAAATCTTCATAGCCATGATCATTGACAGCAAGAGAATTTACAGTTTTCAAAGGTAGAATTGGAGCTCTATGGTTAAGATAATCACATAACTTAGAAAATGCAATATTTACATGTAGATTCTTTGGCTTATACAATATTCTTCTATTATTTTCAAAAGCTAATGTCATTACGGTTTTATTTCCATTATGTGAATCACCGAGTCCGTAATATATTGTATCAATAATAAAATCTTTTTCATCTATATGAAAATGGCGCTTTAGCTTTATTTTATCTTCATTAATATGGTCAAATACTTCAATGGTATTCTTAATAAACATTGTAGTCATCTCTACAAGAACACGAGCTAATACTGGATATTTATCAAAGAAATTAAGAATGTCTTCTGCATTTTCATATTTGCTAATAAAATATTTATATCTGTCCTCAGTAGTATCTCCAAGAAGAAGACCTTTTTCTCTTTGCATATTAATTTCAAGGGTAATAGCCTTTATTCCTATGTCACTAATTTGTGAAAAAAAGGATAATAGAATAGACTGAATTGATTCTTGTTTAATAAATTTGATTATTTCTGGTTTAAGCTTACTTCTGATTTCTTTATCAGCATATATTATATAATATCTTAATAAATATGAAAGTTTTGTGTTATCAAAATCAATACATGAGTTGGATAATTCATGTATTTCAATGAGCTTATTATACCAATCAGAATTTTTTGTATAGTCTATGTATAATTCTTTTAATTCCTGATTTGGTTTTTTCTCAACAGCAAATGAAAAAATATTTTGATTATACTTATTTACTTCTAGCATCTTTGAAAATTCAGCATTACTTAATATAGACATATCATTTCGCCAAAGCATAAAAGCCTCTTTATTAAAGTTATTTTTATATTTTAATTGATTTTCTATTATTGAATATCTTTCTTTTATAGTAAGTGCATTATAAAAATTATAGTACATAATATTTTCTCCTTACCTATTTAGTTACGTACTTCCACAACCTACACAATGCTAAAAGTGGGTACTTTTATTTAGTTATAAATTTTATATTATTACATAAGTAAGAAGTGATGGTGAGCCAACACCTCTTACTTATGATTGTTCTATATTTTAATTATTATTTATTGTCCTTACCGCATTTAGTCACTGCAGAACCAAGGTATGAGCCTACAAAAGTTATTAATGCAGAGCATACCATGGTAGATTGAGGTTCTGACATTCCATGTCCACCATAAACGTCCATTAATTCTTTTTCAGACAATTCCTTTAAGCTCTTTCCAACAATTTTATCTTGTTTCATTTCCATAACCAGTCTCCTTATTTTTTATTAGCCTAAGCAGTCTTTGTTATATGAAAGAATACCACTTATAGCAGATGCAGATGCAGATATGCACGCCTTTGAGCTTTTTGTTACAAATTTTGATATTGCACTAACAACAGTAGCTGGTGTACCATTTGTTTCAGATGAAGCACCATATATATCTTGCATTTCATTTTGTGACATTTCCCTTAAGCTCTTTCCACAAATTTCATTTGATATTTTTTGCATTTTTAGTTCCCCCCTTTAATTTGTTAAATTCATCTAACATGCATGTACTTTTGAATTTACATGTTAAATATATCACGAAGGTTTTACAATTTCAATATTGTTTACATATTATTTAATATTTTACATTTTTGTTTTTATATATAATATGTTATATTAAAATTGGATTATTGTATTTACAAGATTTTCTAAATAATAGCCATATAAATCTTGTAAATTAAATAATTTGCTTTTCATCAGAGAAATGTTTAATTTTTAACAAATACTCAACATGTAAAAAGTACAGTATATATTACTTGCAAAGAAATAAGATTACATTGACAATTTTACATATATTTGGGATAATACAACCATAATTTTTAAATAAGTAAGGGTACTTTTTTATTTATTTAGCTCTTTAAGTTAATGGAAAGGGATGGACACAAATATGGGAAAGTTAAGTTTAGTAGAACAATCTGAACATAGTGAATGTGGTATTGCTTGTATAACAATGATATTAAATTATTGGGGCATTAAATCTACATTAAATGAAATAAGGGATCATTATGGGGTTCCTAGGGGAGGTTTGAGTCTATACAATTTAATTGAGATCATATCTGATCATGGGATAAAAGGTAAAGCCTATAAAATTAACTCAGATGATTTGATGTCGTCAAAAATTAAACATCCAATTATTATTCTATGGAATAATAATCATTTTGTTGTGGTTAAAAGTATTAAAAATAAAGTAACATTATTTGATCCTGATAAGGGAGTTTTGAAGGTTTCAAAAATGGAATTTGAAGAATCATTTAGCCAGGTTATTCTTAGTTTTGAACCAACTGATATGATTATTGATACGGGTAAAAAACAAAAACAATCACATGTAGAGACTTTGCAAAAAATCATTATGAATTTCTTTGTGAAGCAAAAAAAATCACTAATATTCTTACTTGTATCAATGATAATTTTACAGTTATTTTCAATAATTGTGCCTACCTTTATTAGACTTCTCATTGATGGCAATAATGCTGTAAGATTACTACTTGAAAGAACTTTATTAATAGTGCCTGGGTTTATTATAATCTTTATAATTTATACTCTGATACAATTTTTAAAT
>NZ_DHYX01000070.1:21216-54157 GCF_002414285.1 Clostridium sp. UBA5119
GAATTAAAATACAACTTTAATGGGAAAATGATAGATAAGCTGATTAAGAAGATTTCGGAAATCCAATTTAAGTATTTTATAAATCGTGCCTCTGGTGATTGGATTTATCGAGCAAATTTAATAAGTTACATTCAGCAATTACTAAGCCAACAATTTTTAAAATCAATAATTGAAATTATTTTAGTAGTTGTATATCTTTTTATAATGTATTCTTATTCTCCAATTCTTACTATCATAACTGTTGGAATAGGTGCTATTATTATTTTTTCATCATTATTCTACACAAAAATGCTATTTAATTTTAATAGCAAAGAAATGATTTTGCAGAATCAAACTCAAAATATTATTATTGAACTTTTTGAAGGAATGGAAACAATAAAATCTCTAAACCTAGAAAATATTTTTCTAAAGAGATGGTCAGAAAAATTCAAGCTAGAACGCGATCTTACTTTAAAGAAGGATATAAAAATTTCTGTCTTAGGTAGTTTTATAAGTTCAATATATTACTTTACTCCTATTATTTTAATATTGATTGGTACAACATTAATTTATGGACAAGGAGTATTTTCAATAACCCTTGGAAAATTAATAGGGTTTATAACTTTATCTCAATCTTTTCTCTCACCCTTGAATGGGGTTATGAGTACATTTATACAGATGACTGTTATTAAGATACAGTTTAAAAAGATAAATGAAATATTTGCTATAAACTCTACAAAACAGCTTAATTCAGATACACACATGCTAGAAAGAATTGATCATATTGATTCTTATAGGTTAGAAAATATATCTTTTAAACATTCAATATTTGATGGGCTAATATTAAATGACATTAATCTATCCATCCATAAAAATGATAAAATTGCTGTGGTAGGTTCAAGTGGTTCTGGGAAGAGTACATTATTAAAAATTCTTGATAATTTATTAGAACCTACTGAAGGTGAGATCTATATTAATAATCTAACTATAGATAAATACTCTAAAGAGGCTATTAAAGATGCTATAGGAATGGTTAATCAAAATCCTATTATATTTAATGAGAGCATTCTTTACAATATTACCCTTGGAGAAGAAAATTATGATCCTGATTTTTTACAACGAGTTATTTGTGATTCAACTTTAGATACATTGATAAAAGAATTACCAATGGGGTTATCTACTACCATATCAGATCAAGGAATGAATTTATCTGGAGGTCAAAAACAAAAAATAATACTAGCCAGAATATTATTTAGAAACACTAAGATGCTACTATTAGATGAACCAACCAGTGCACTTGACTCTTTATCAGAAACTAAAATAATTGATAATCTCTTAAAAAAATCAATTCCATGTATATTAGTATCACATAAAGCAAACTTAGTTAAGCGATTCGATAAAATCATTGTTATTTCAAGTGGAACCATAATGGAGTGCGGTAATCATGAGAGCTTGATTAAAAAACAAGGTATTTATGCAGAAATGTTTGCAACAGAAAAAGAATAATTTCTTATTAGGTGCAATCTATAAATCTTATAGAACCATATGAATGAGAAATACTATAGTTTATTATATTTGGATTAATAGTATATTAGTGCTTGACAAGAAAAATCATCAATGATAACATAAATACCAACGGTATGTATGGAGGTGGATGCTATATGGCACGAAATAAATATCCAGAAGAAACAGTGAACTTAATTTTAGAGGAAGCCTTAAAGCTCTTTATCGAAAAAGGTTATGAACACACTTCAATTCAAGATATCATCAATCATTTGGGGGGGCTTTCCAAGGGGGCAATCTATCATCATTTTAAATCCAAGGAGGAAATTTTTCAATCAGTATGTGAGAAAATTGGCAATGAAAACACGGCTTATTTCAATAAACTCCGTGATGACAAGACAATGACTGGCTATGAAAAGCTAAAAACAATGATTAGAGGTGGCTACGCTAATCCGGGTAGTAATGCTATTATAGCAATGACAGACAAAATTATGGGTGATCCCAAATTTGTGATGAAACAAGTTATAGAAATCTATGAATTGATTGTCCCATGCTATATTGAACCCATCATCAAGGAGGGAATAAGTGATGGTTCAATTGAAACTGCTTATCCAAAAGAGCTCGCTGAGGTGATCATTACGCTAATGAACATTTGGGTAAACCCTGCCATTGCAAAATCTACACCAGAAGAAATACGTAGGAAAATGGAATTTTTCAGTGTGCTTTTGAATGGAATAGGAATTGATATTTTAGATACAGAAACTATCTTACAATATGTTGAGTACAGTAGTCGCTATAATGGTTAAAAAATAACTGCTCCTCAGGGGGCAGAATATTTTTAGCAAAATACATACCGAACGTCGGTATATGAATGAGGAGAAATTTATGGAAAATCAATTTGCAGTGCATACAAACAGACTATGCAAGGAATTTTATGGCAAGACCATATTAAATCGTCTGGAAATGAAAGTTAAGAAGGGTGAGATTTATGGCATATTAGGCGTAAATGGAGCGGGAAAAACAACCCTCTTAAAGCTTATGGCCGGATTGCTTGAGCCAACTGAGGGTGGTGCATATGTTCTAGCTGAAAATGCTTGGACCCAACGAGACCAGGTACTCGGTAACATCGGCAGTCTTATTGAGGTACCGTACTTTTATGAGCATCTAAATGCTGCCCACAATTTGTCCATTCATCTTAGATATATGGGGATAGATGCAGATATATCAAAATCCCTTGAACGTGTCGGCCTTGGTGATGTGGGCGATAAACCAGTATCAAAGTTTTCTCTTGGCATGCGTCAGCGTTTAGGCATTGCTAGAAGTATGATACATAGTCCCAAGGTATTGCTCCTTGACGAGCCCATTAATGGACTTGATCCTGTTGCAATTAAGGAAATGAGAGATTTATTTATTTCCCTTAAAAATCAAGGGATGACAATTTTACTTTCAAGTCATATTTTAAGTGAAGTTATACAAACCGTTGAAAGAGTTGCGGTCATTGCAAATGGCACGTTAACCCTTGAAGCTAATGTGAAGGACTTAATTGTAGAGCATGAAAACAATCTTGAAGATTTCTTAATTGAAAAAATGAGAGGAGAAAAATTATAATGATAAAACTTATAAATTTAGAACTTGAAAAAAACAAAATTAGATCTTATATCGTGGCATCCTTTCTTATCTTGATTTTTGGATTTGGATTTTGCTTTTTAACAGCCTATATACCACAAATTGAACAATCACAACAGATGATCCAAATTAGAGGTGGCGTTTCCCTGCCTACAGATTTGAGTATGTTTAGCCAATGGAATAATTTTATATCTTTGATTTCCATAGTGTTTGTTGCTGCATTCGGTGTCTTATCTGCTATCATGCACGCTAAATTTACAGTTGAAGAATATACTGGGAAAGGAGCAATTCTATTGTTCTCATACCCAATAAACCGAAGCAAAATTCTCTTTGCAAAATGCAGCTTTGTGTTTTGCTTTACTGCCATTGCAGTAGCTATATGTAATATTGTTGCAATCAGTATATTTGCTTTTTTCTCAAATACTTTTCACATTTTACCCAATATGTTTACAGGTGAAATGTGGCCAAACCTGCTTGTTACAACGGGAGTTTCAGCACTGCTGGCCACTTCAATAGGTCTTATAGCAATGCGTGTAGGATTTTGGAGGAAGTCGTTGGTAGCTACTGTAGTAACATCCTTTCTGTTAATTATTCCATTTGGCAATATGATGTCGTTTATACCTGAAAATTCTTTGCAAATCAGGCTAATAGGAATGGTTGTTTTACTTGCGTTAGGTCTTGCAGTATTTATGGAGCTGTTGTCAAAAGTAAATAAGATGGAGGCATTGTAATATGGAACAAACAAAACTGTTTAATAGGAACTTTACACTTGTAGTAATCGGGCAAATCATTTCAATGTTTGGTAATGCAATATTGCGATTTGCGCTTCCTTTATATCTTTTGCGAGAAACAGGCTCAGCATCTCTTTTCGGAATTGTAACAGCGTCCTCCTTTCTTCCCATGATTTTTCTCTCATTTTTGGGAGGTATTTTGGCCGACAGAGTGAACAAGCGAAACATCATGGTGACACTTGATTTTTTAACGGCAAGCATTGTTTTTCTGTTCTTTATGGCTCTTGGAAAACTGCCCATAGTTCCGCTGTTTATTGCTGCTTTAATGTTGCTTTATGGCATTAGTGGCACCTATCAGCCAACGGTGCAAGCAAGTATTCCATTGTTGGTTTCAGGAGATAAAATTTTATCAGCAGGTGCGGTTGTCAACCAAGTAGGTGCACTGGCAGGGCTTTTGGGACCTATTATTGGTGGCATGTTATTTGGCGCCTTTGGCATTGTACCCATACTTCTCATTAGTATTGCTTGCTTTGTCTCCTCTGCTATAATGGAGCTTTTTATACACATACCCTTTGAAAAAAGAAATAATGCAATGAAATTATCTGCAATTATAAAAAGTGACTTTCTTGACAGCACAAATTATATGAAAAAAGAAAAACCAGTCCTCATTAAAATTATTGGTCTGGTTACGATTTTCAATCTGGTGCTATCATCAATGCTGATTGTTGGCATGCCTATTCTAATTATTAGCACACTTAAAATGAGTGATGAGCTGCTTGGGTTTTCACAGGGAGCCATGGCACTTGGCGGACTTTGCGGCGGAATCTTAACTGCCGTATTCAGCAAAAAACTAAAGCTTACAAATTCACACATTTTGATGTTTCTTTGCAGCCTATCCGTGGGGGTCATGGCAATTCCACTGCTACTGGGCATGGCAAATATAGTCAGTTATGTAGTAATTACAGCCACAAGCTTTGTCATCATGGCACTTGCCACAATGTTCAGTGTACAGATGATTGCAGCAGTTCAAAGTGAAACACCGCCAAAGCTTGTGGGAAAAGTAATCGCAGTGATGATTTCTCTCTCCATGTGTGCACAACCGATTGGGCAAGCCATATATGGGGTAGCTTTTGATCAATTTTCAAATCATACAGGGATTATTCTGCTAGTGGTTGCAATTCTATCTGCAGCCATCTCCCTTACATCAAAGGATATATTCAAAAATATGGATGCATCAGAATAGTTCTTATTATGAGCAATCCCTCTAAAACTAACCTAAAGTCCCTACTAAAGTAAAGCTTATTTTAGTAGGGACATTATAATGCTATTTCTTATGTATTTTTTATGGGCAATGTAATTTGCTATATTTTATCATTTTGCATTACAATAAGTTTAAAATATCATAAAGTATATTTATTATGGACAAAATAAGTAAAACTGAAGGTGGCAAGATTTATGATTTTAGATAAAGAAACTTTTTTAAGTAAATATCATCTTAAGAAAGAAGAGATTATAAAAAGTGGAATAGTTTGGGACACTTTAGAAGAAATATATAAGGATTTCAATATGTATAAAGAGACTTATGAGACACAAGCAGAATTTATAGCAAATACACTTAGGGCTCATAAGAAAATACATACGGTAAAATCTAGAGTAAAGGAATCTGAAGGGCTTATTGAAAAGATTATTAGAAAGACAGAGGATAGAAAATCAAAGTATGGAGAGGATTTTCAATTTTCTGTTTCTAATTATAAAGAAGAGATAAATGATTTGATAGGTATTAGAGCCATACATATATTCAAGGATGATTGGGAAGATATACATAATTATATTCTGGGCACTTGGAAGGTTGTTGAGATAACTGCTAATGTTCGAGAAGGTGATGATACAAAAATATTTGAAGAATTAAATATACAAATTAATTCTAGAAAATCAGGATACCGTTCTGTCCATTATCTTATAGAATTTTTTCCAACTAATCAAAAGGTCATAGCCGAAATTCAAGTAAGAACCATATTTGAAGAAGGCTATGGAGAGATTGACCATCAACTTAGATATTCTCACAAAGAGATTCCAGAGGTCTTAAAATTAAATCTTTTGCTATTTAACCGTATAGCAGGAAGTTCCGATGAGATGGCATCCTTTATAAATATGTTAAGCAAAAACTTGATGGAAATGGAACAAAAGTATGAAAAGATAATAGATCTTAAGGATAAAGAGATAGAGGATTTAAAAAGACAGGTAACTATAAATAAATAAATGTTACTAACACTAATAATTGTGAGGTGGTATGTCCTATAACAATTAATGGATTAAATTATTGAGAGAGAAAGTACTAGCTGGTGAACAGTTAATTAGACAAAAATATAAAAATATTTTTTAAAATAAGTGAGAAAAAGTGGACCAACTTTAAAAAGTTAGTCCACTTTTTCTGATGCTTCCACAAGTTCTTTAAAATTGGTGTTAGTATATAAATATGGACATGAAAGCGTTGCTAATATTTGACATGTTTCGTATAATATGTTACGTTTGAAGAGAATCAATTCAAATTGGCTTACTGCAGTAGTTAACTTTGAAAATATTAATTATTATATTATGGATATATTAAAGCTAGTTAATATATCATATGGAGGGGTAAATATGTTCAAAAAACTCAAAAGCACCATATCTATTTTACTAACATTAATAATCATGTGTTCTACAATTTTGGCTCAGACATTATATGCTAATGCTGAATCAGAATTAAGGGTAGACGACAAAATTAATTTTAATTTTATCAGTACTGAGTCTGACAATACAGAGTACACATATGAAGAATATGGTAAACAGTATAAAGTATTAGAAACTTCAACTGAAGATTTTGATAATATTCATACTGAGGTCTTTGTTAAAGATGATAATAATGAGTATATATTAATAGAAAAATATGATACTGTTATAAGTATGAATGAAGATAATAACATTGAAATTACTAAACTTGAAGATGGCAAACAGACAACTGACATTATGGTTGTTGAAGATACAGTTACTAGTGAACCTATAAAAAATGCAAGATCAGGTTGGGAATTTGTCAATGCTCATAATGGTAGCACCCATTTTCAAAACTTCACATATTCTGTTGTTGCAGGAATATTAGTATCCGTAGTTTCAGGTGGATTAGGACTAGGAATAGTAGCTGGTAGCGTTGTAGGTGCAGTAGCAGGTATTATAGTTAGTGAGCGTGTTCCAACTGTCTACTATAGACGAACTGTTTCTTACTATAGAAATACAAGCAATATGGTAACAAAAGTAAGAGCAAATAATAATTTTTATTATGATAGTAGTCATAGAACTTATTTAGGAAACGCTACAAATACATGGACCGGGAAATTTCCTTGGTAAAAATATAATCGTAGAATACTAACTATCTTCGGATTATATTAGTAATAGAAACGTCTAAAAGAATGAGGTAGGTTGATATATTAATACTTACCTCATTTCTATAAAATTATAATAAGTCATGTTATATCGGCATTGAAAGGATATTTTTATGTTTAAACGTGTTCTCTATTTAATTAGAGATTTTGCAATTATGTTAAGTATTTTTGTCATCCTACCCTTAATACTTCAGAAAATATTTAATGACACAAGTATTAAAACAAATTACATTGTTTTAATAACAGTTTTTATATTCTATGAAATACGTACTAATGGCAAAAAAGACAAAAATAATCAATATTAAAAGGCACAAAATTAAGTTCAACACCCTAAAGCACAGGGAGATAATAAAAGAATTATATTAAACTATAATTTAATAAAGTGCACATAGAAAGGTGAAGAAATCAAAGATACACGATTTCTTCACCTTTTTACTCTGAGGGTAGACTATATTCTGCTTAAAATATAATGGATGAAGTTAAATTTCAACAATGGATAAAAACAATAAATTTTCAAAATACTTCAAATTACCTCTTGACCGCCTCCTCAAAATGCCATATAATGTAACTATGCTTTTATGGCATTCGGGTTAATGATAAAAGTATTTGGTAGAAAAGACGTAAAGTAAAGGATATGTTAGGTTATATTAAGGGGAAATGTAGGTAAATGAGAGCTTATCTATATTATGATTAAGTATTTTAAATGGCAAAATTAGTATAGAGAGGGGGATTAGATGTAATTGATTCAGGTGAGATGCCCAATTTGCAATAATAGATTATTCGATGTGGAAAATAGCTATATTGGAATGATAGAGATAAAGTGTAATAAGTGTAGAAAACTTTTGGGGGTAAAGAACAATATTAAATTAAGAAAAATAGAATTTTCATATATAATGAGTTAAGATAAAGATTAATTACAATTCAATAAGGAAGTATAATAAAACATACCGAGCAATGGAGAATTAACTACCGAATAGCCGGATGGTTGCTAAATTAGCAGTCGTTTGGCTATTTTTTATTTTAACCGAATTTAATCCTTATAGGGTTAATTTTAAAGCCTTTCACTGTGGAAGGCTTTTTTTTATCCGCTTATAAGCATCTCCACATAGGCTTTGAATAGATTCATAAAAGTTTCAAAAAAATTTGAAGCTAGGAGAGATGAATATGAAAATTAAGTATGAATTTATTACAGGTGAAGTTCAGGAGGTTATTGTACCTGATGAGTTTATTAAAGTTGTCATGGAGATAGAAAGACAAGTTTATAATAATAATTATAAGAAGAGAATTAGGCATATTTCTTATGAGAAAATGGAGGATTATGGTTTTCAATTTAGGTCTAATGATATTGAAGTTGTTGAAAATGTAGAAGAAAATTTCCTTAGAGAAAGGATTTTCGTTATGGATAATTATGCTAAAATTCAAGAATTGGTGACAAAGGCAAAAGCAGGGGAGGATACTGCCCTTGAAGAGCTTTTAAAAACTTTCAAGGCTTTAATATCTAGCCAAGCTGTAGCTATAAGCGCAAAGGGCTATGACCTAGATGACCTAATTCAAGTGGGGACTATTGCACTATGTAAAGCAGTCCATGGCTATGATATAACCAATGGTAACTTCCCTTGCTATGTAGCTATAGCTATAAAAAACAACCTTGAAGGTCTAATTTACATGGGCAGAGACACTGATGCGAAGAATTCTGTTAGTAAGCTTCAGAGAAGCTAAGAACTCTATTTATAAGGTTTTACTGAATGTATATAGAAATTTAAATTTAAGTTAATACCATAGGACTTATAATATGGTAAAATTGTAAATTATAATAGATTATTGCAGTGTGCTATATAAGCACATTGCAATATCATGGAATATCTAGGAGGTTCAGTATGAAATTAAAGTTAAATATTTACTCATTCATTTTATCATTGGTATGTGTAATATTATTCTTTTTATCAATAGAATCAAATAAGGTAATTAACTTTACAATGGATCTATTGCAAGTGCATCCATTAGTTATAGTTATGATACTTTCTATAGTCACACTATTACTAGGGCTACTTGGATTTTCGGAAGCCATTAGCTGGTTTCAATTATTTAGAGGAGTCTTTACAGTAGCCATAACCATCATAATGACAGGATTTATAATTTTTATCTTAACTGTTGGTAGAGTAGTTTCATTTACTTAAACTAAAAAGTGGTTACTTCCAGAGAAAAGTAGCCACTTAATTTTATGAACTTTTCTTTAATGGGATGCTTTTTGTACATAAACATACACTTTATAGAAATTATGTTACAATAAGTTTATAATATAAGTGAATAATTGTAGGAAAAACGTATCAACGTGCTAAACAATAAGAAGGAGAAGTTATAATGAATAACAAGATTTTGTATCAAAAGATATATACTGATGACTATAAAGAATTAACAAAAATCATGACTTCTGCATTTAATGAAGATACATCAATGCACAGGAATATAAAAGAGGATGGACCTAAAGGATATAATGATGGCAGTTTGATTAAATGGCTCAATGAGCACACAGATTTTGAAAGTTATAAAGTTATTTATGAAGGTAATATAGTTGGTGCTTACACAGTTGGAATCAATCCCAATAATGAATATAGTTTGGAAATGCTCTTTATTGATCCAAATTACAGAGGACATCATCTTGGAACTATAGTTTGGAATGATATAGAGCAAAAATATGTAGATGCTAAAATATGGACAGTTGAAACGCCGGATTATTCAATAAGAAACCATAGATTTTATACTAAAAAATGTGGATTTACATTTTTAAAGGGAAACATATATAATGATGAATGTAAATCTTTTGTTTTTAAGAAGGAAGAATAATATTATAAACAGATTGAATTAAGATAAGAAAGAAGATTAATCAGGCAATTCATTGGTTAAGATGCATAAATTTAAATGTTTTGAATTTGGGGGATAAGTAATTATATGAATAATATATATTTTAAAGAAATTGATAATACTAATGAAAATATTGTTAGGAAAATAAAATTAAAGTCACACCAAGAGAAATTTATTGAAACTGTAGATGAATGCTTGAAAGAAGCAAGAACTTGTAGTCAATGGAGTCCTGTAGCTATATATCATAACGAGGCAGTAATTGGATTTGCAATGTATGGATCCTTTGGGCCTAATAAAGATACTTGGATTGATAGAATAATGATAGATGAAAAATACCAGGGAAAAGGATTTGGAAGAATTGCGATGACCAACCTTATTGATATAGTTTCAAAAAAATATGATGTTAATACTATCTACTTAAGTATAGTTGAACAAAATACATTAGCTTATAGTTTATACAAAAGCATTGGATTTGAGTATATAAATGAAAAGGATATTAATGGAGAACTTATATTTAAGTATACAATTTAAAATAAGTATTTAAGCAAGGTGAAGTCAGAGAGTTTCCATGTTTTTAAATCGCATCTTTTTTTATGGTGAAATAGATATATAATTAAATAACTTATTTGTAATGCCGTTTATTTTAGAGCATCTCTATATGGAGGTGCTTTTAATATACTCATACATTTTATTGAAATCGTGTTATAATAAGTATATTAATAAGAATGAGAAGGAATAATTGTTTTATAAAGCGAAGTAAAAGTTATCTATTAAAATTGTAATTATAAGGAGGGTTTTTATGATTGATGTAAAGCAACTTACATTAAAGTATCCAAGTGGAAAAGGTGTTTTTGATTTGGACTTTTCTGTGAAAAAAGGGGAAGTCATGGGCTATTTAGGTCCAAATGGTGCTGGGAAAACAACCACAATTCGTGCGTTAATGGGCTTTATGCAGCCAAATAGCGGGGTCTGTACAATAGGTGGACTTGATTGCATAAAAAATGCTACAGAAATTCAAAAAATTCTTGGATACATACCTGGTGAAATTGCATTTCTTAACGATATGAATGGGGATGAATTCCTTAAATTTATGAACGAAATGAGAGGAACAAAGGATACATCAAGACAAAAGGAACTAATGGAAATGTTTGAGATTGAACCAAAAGGTAAAATCAAAAAGTATTCAAAGGGCATGAAGCAAAAAATAGGTATTATTACTGCTTTTATGCATAATCCTGATGTGCTTATTTTAGACGAACCTACTAGTGGACTTGACCCTCTTATGCAAAATCGATTTGTTGAACTTATATTAAATGAAAAGGCTAAAGGCAAAACTATCTTGATGTCAAGTCACATGTTTGAAGAAGTGGAAAAAACCTGTGATAATGTACTAATTATTAAGGATGGCAGAATTGTTAAACAATCCGATGTACAAACTCTAAAAAACGCTCAACGTAAAGGCTTTAGCATAAAACCTGCCGATATTTCTACTACTTTAACTCTTCTTAAGAATAGAGGTTTTGAGGCCAGCGTTACAGCTGATAATTCACTTGAAGTTTTCGTAACTGGAGAAAATATTGATTCTTTCATTAAGACTTTAGCACAATCTACTGTACTGAGTTTTGATGTTAAATCTCAATCCCTAGAAGATATTTTCATGCAGTTTTACAGTAAGGAGGATAAATAGTTATGAGTTTTGCATTATTTAAAAATACATTAAAAAAGAACTGGACACTACTCCTTATTTTCTTTGGAGTGCTGACTATGTACATGACTATAATGATTTCCATGTATGACCCTAATGATATGGAAGCGCTGACATCCATGCTTAAATTGCTTCCAGAAGATATAATGAAAGCCATGGGTTTTACAAATTTTGTTACAGACCTTACAGGTTATCTTGCAAGTTGGCTTTATGGACTATTAATGTTTGGATTCCCTATGGTTTACTGCATAATTCTCGGAAATAGACTAGTAGCAAGGATGGTAGATAATAGTTCCTTTGTATATCTTCTATCTACACCTAAATCAAGATCTAAAATCATAATTACACAAGGTATCTATGCTCTAGCTTCTATAATAGTGCTGTTTATAGCCTTATTTGGAGTAGGTGTTATATTTAGTGAAGTTATGTTTTCAGGCAGCTTGGACATTAGGCAATTTTTAAGTCTAAACTTTACAACAATGCTTGTTAATATGGTTGTAATGATGATTAGCTTTTTCTTCTCATGCTTATTTAATGAAACAAAATTATCACTTACTTTTGGGGCAGGTATTCCAATAGTATTTCTTCTTATGAATATGCTAGGTGGTGCATCAGCAGATATGGAGATATTGAAAAGTCTATCTATTTATGGTTTTTATGATCCAGTAAAATTGGTTCAAGGTAGTGATATATTGGGTATTAATCTTATCTATATTAGTATAATTATTGTTCTTTTCGTTGCTAGTGTGCTGATTTTTAAAAAGAAAAGACTACCATTATAGTTTTTTGAATTAAGAAAGCTGTTTATTTTAGAGCATCTCTATATAGAGGTGCTTTTATACATTTTATTGAAATTGTGTTATAATAAGTATGTGAATAAGAATGTGAAGGAATAATTGTAAATTGTTACGTACTACCATATAAGGGGGTATAAATTTGAGGGATATATTAATATTATTTTTTTATCCATTATCAATAATGTTTTATTGTATAGCAATTTGGGGTTATATAAGGCATATAAAGGTTTCCAAGAAACTTAAAAAGCAAAATGATACAGATATAGATAGTAAGGAAACAGTTAGTAAAGAAGCTTTAGACGAACTTAAGGTAGCAATTAGATTAATTTTAATTGGTTCTTTAACACCAATAGTCCTTGGAATAATTAGAGTATTAATTTTGAATGAATAATTAGAAAAGTTTTTATATTATTATATAGCTATAATTTAAGATGAAATAGTATGAGCCTATGAGGAGAAATCCTTCAAGGCTTTTTTTGTTTTAGAGGAATTTATGGTATTTTATAGAATATGTTACCATAAAGCAATGGTTGTACAAAAAGCATATATACAAATGCATTTAAGTAACGGAGCTAAAAGGAGGATTGAAGCATGCTAAAAGTGGAGGAACTTCTAAATTTCGATTTAGACCCCATACCTAGATATCTTTTAATGCGTGATGTGTTAAAGCTAGATAGTAAAAATAAAGAATTAATAAGTGCTAAAAGTATGGTCATCCAATCAAAATGGGTTAAGAATATTATACAACTTCAGTGGAACGATGGGTCATGGGGACAGTTTCATAGTATGAGTCAATCTTCTCAATCATCAATTACCACAGAACAAGCATTAAGAAGATTATTAATATTAGGACTGGATAAGAATGATGAAGTGATTCAGAGAGCGATTATTTATATGGAGAAATATTTAAATGGAGAATTGACTTTAAGAGACCGTGAGGAGAAAAAACATAACTGGTCTATGTTGACAAGATTGTTTGTAGCAACATGGATATTAATATTTGATTCAACTAATGATTTAGCTAAAGGAATAGCTAAAGATTGGTCAAGAATTATTACCCACGCATTTTTAGAAGATGAATATAACCATAATGCTTATAAAGAAGCATATTATGATATTCACAAATCATCTAAAGAAAAGTATCTGTGGGGATTTGAAAACTTTTATGTTGTGTCTATACTTAATGGAATGTTATCTAGTCCTATTGAATCGAAATTTTTAGATTATATAATGGAATCACAAAATGGGATATATTATATTTATGATAGATGCTCCAAAATACCTCCAAGTAGCTTTTACTCAAAAATTGCAAGCAGGTATATAAATGTACATGAATTATTAAGTAATTATACAGGTGCTAAACCGAAGCTTCAATATTTTGTTGAGTGGGTAAATGACAATATATCAGAAGATGGATTTTGGGATATGGGACAATTGGTTAAGGATAATATTCAGTTTCCTTTATCTAATTCATGGAGAGACCATGTTAATAGAAAGATTGACTGTACGGTTAGGATACAAAAAATATTATCAAGGCTAGATAAATAGTAATTTGAGGAGGGGTTTTATGGCTAAAGTTAGAGCTATTGTCTTTGATTTATTTGATACATTGCTTCATGATATTAAATTTGATTTTAACTCGGGTTTATCTTATCTACATAAAAATATTTTATCAAAAGATACTGATAAAGTTGAATTTCTAGATTATGCAGCTACATATTGGAAAGAACTTTATGATAAAAGAAGCGAGGATAATTCAGAACTAGCATTTGAAGATGAACTTTTAGATTTTAAAAATAAATATGGTTTTAAAGTGAATTATCCTCTAGAAGAAATTTTATTTAATTGTGCACTTGAAATAAATACTACTGAATTGTTTAATGACACTATTTCTACCTTAGAGCAACTTAAGTTATTAGGACTTCCAGTTTTTTTATTAAGTAACTCCATATTTAAAATGAATGTAATGAAAAGATTAATTAACCAATATGATTTAGAAAAATATTTTGCTAATATACATTTCAGTGCGGATTATAAGATAAGGAAGCCCCATAAAGATTTATTTAAAATTGTATTTGATGATATTAAAAAGTATGATACTACCATCGAAATGGAACAAGTTTACTTCATTGGCGATAACTTTGAAGCTGATGTTCTAGGGGCTGAAAAATTTGGCTTTACACCTGTTTTTATAAACCGTAAACATGATACCCATATTAATAGCAAAAATTATATTGAGATTAAATCCCTAAATGAATTATTAGAAATGATTAGATAAATATAGGCATGTTAGACAAATTGTACTGATGACTGATAATGATATATTAGCAAGAATGAATAATGCTTTAATGAGAATCTCAAAAAATATAGATTTGCTAGATAAAAAGATAACTAATTATATATTGTATATGAGACTAACTATATGAACTATAAAATTGTGAAAATAGATGCACGGAATTATTATTTATTTGATGATATGATATATTGGAGAATGAACGGTAGTGAAAGATTACCATTGAAAGAAGCAATTCAGCAAAATATTATAAATGAATTGTCAAATCCTAATTTGTTTATATATGTGGTTGAAGTGGAAAGACGATATGTTGGTTGGATTTCATTAATTTATATGCCGAAAGTTGGTAAATATAATGGTTTTGGACATGTTTATGTTGATGAATTATGGATTCATCCTTCATATCGCAGAAATGGGTTTGCCTATGAATTAATGAAAAAGGCAGAGGTATTAAGGCAAGAAAAGAATGCTACAGGTATTAGGCTATATGTAGATATTGATAACATTAGTGCACAAAAATTATATGAACAATTTGATTTTAGTGTTTCATGTTCATCATACTTAATGGAAAAGTAGTTACAATTATAAATTGCCTTAAGTTGAAAGTTTCTTAAATTAGGTAATGAAATTAATAAATAATAAGCAATTGAATAAAAACCTATATTATATCGTAATTAAATCAATAAATATTAATAGGACTAAAAGATATAATTCAATTGTTAACGATAAAGAACAGATAGCCTTGCTAAAAGAAATAAAGCGTGTTTTGAAACCTAATGGGATTCTGTATATCAATGATTTCTTACTAAATACAGATGAACGCAATATAGAACGTTATAAGTTATTTCAAGATAAATACCAAAAATATGGTGTGTTTGAATTACCTGAAGGTGCTGCAGTTAGGCATCACGATATAAAATGGGTTGAGCAATGTGTGTAGCTATTTGATAAATCGATTTTAAATCAGGTGGTATATACAACTATGAATGGAAATAAATCAAATGGTTATTACTATTTAGGGAGAAAAAGAGTATAATCATAAAGCTAATGATAATGATTATTAGCTAGGATAATTCACACTCTTCTTATTTCGAATTTTTTCATAAGTTCTTTAGTTAACACCTTAGCCTTGCCTTCTTCTTAATTTGTCCACCTTATAGGGTACATTTTATATAGCTCTTATTTTAGAGTGCAAAAATGATATAAATGAATAATTGTATATTATTATTAATACTACATAAAATATCACCGAGAGGTGACTATTATATGAAAAAATTTATTGTAATTTTATTAATTTTAGTAACTACTATATTGGGTACATCTATTACAACTTATGCATCTTCACGAAATATGTATAAAGAGGGTTTTTATGAAATATCGGATTTTAATCCTTCAAAAGATGGTTCTTATCATGTTGAAAATATGTCAGCATATAGTGTTTGTGTTATTGTTTTTAATGAAAATAACATTAACACACAAGTCTTATATCTAGAACCTAAATCATCAAGACATTATTTAGTTTCTCTTAAATCTGAATATAAAATCGTAATAGTTGGTGACGGTGAAGTACATATTGATGCAGGCATAAAATAATGCGATCCTGCATTTTATATAGTTAATATAAAATAATTATACTTATCATTAAATGGCTTTAATTTAAAATCAAAGCCACTTATTTTAGAGCATCTCTATATAGAGGTGCTTTTTACATATACATATATTTTATTGTAGTCATGCTATAATAAGTATTATATTTATGATTGAAAGTGAAAAATTTTAGGAAATTGCGTCCAAATTAATTTTAGGGAGGTATTTTATGTATCAATATTATAAGGGATTGATTATTAGAGAAGGTGCAGATGGGCTTAAAGGGGATATCATTAAAAAAATGTACAACGAGGTTGGTTGGGTCTCTGCAAATCAACCGTTATGGCTAGATGAAAAGTATGAAATTTGCTTTAAAAATTCATCATGGGTTTTCACTGCCTGGGATAAGGAAGATATGATAGCTATGGTAAGGGTTGTATCAGATAGAGTCATGACAGCAACAATCCAAGACCTGGCTGTGAAAGAAGAGTATAGAGGAAAAGGCATAGGTAAAAAACTTGTGGACTTGTGTTTAGAAAAGTTACCCCATGGAAATTGGTGGGTGCACACTACTCCAGAAAATTATGATTTCTATAAGAAGTGTAGATTTGAGATTCCTCAAATATCTGATAGTTCATCAATGATATATATGGGATATATTAAAGCTAAATTAGAAGGACATAGATGAGGATGTGGAAGATAGTGTTAGGAAATAAGGGGAATACTAGGAGCAATGTTATAATTAAAGGTACTATAGTGATCTTGATTTTTAGTCTTGTAGTCACCATTGTAATGACTAGAAGAGTTATGATGACAAATGAAAAAATATATAGTACAACCCTTCAGCATAATTTAGTGCATATTAATGACTCAAAAATATACTTGGAGCAAATAATAAATGATTATAACAATAAAAGGACACCCTATTGTGTCCCTTTATCAATAAATATTTGACCATTACCAACTATAACAATTCTATATTCAGGCTTAAGAGGAATTAAATTATACTTAGCTGACTTAGGTTGAAGACGAATAGATTGTAATATAAGTTGATTTTCGTCATAAAGAGTAAGAAAAACACTATCGTTTGATGAAACATTTTGAACTAGATAAGATTCATTTGGGGATATATTGAAATCAGTTGCTTTATAAACACCTTCTGTAAATATATTTTCAGCAAATACACGTGTAGACGTAAAAGTACTTAATACCAATGTAATTAAAATTAACAATAAAACAGTAAACTTTTTCATTACACAACCTCCTTTCACCTTTAGTTTGTGTAATGGAGCTAATAATATGCAGATTTGTGATTTAGTAGAATAAATTAATTAGCATAAACAAATTAGAAATTTATTGCAATTGTCCTATAATAAGTATGTAATATAATTATAAGATATTATAAACATAATGAATACAAATTTAAATTACATTATAATGTTTAACATTAATAAATCTATAGATTAATATTTAATAAACCTTGATTTGAGCATCTCTTTGGAGAGGTGCTTTTTGTATATTAATACATTTTATTTCAAATACGATATAATAAGTATTATAATTATAATTATGATTGTAAATGAATAATTGTGTTATAGTGCATAACATTGTATATTTTAAATATTGGAGGATGGAACAATATGATTAAAGCAAAATTTTATTATAAAAATGAAAATGCACCAAAACCTAATAAGCCAAACCATATAGGTGCCTGTGCAATTATTAAGTATAATAATAAAATATTATTAGAAAAAAGAGCAGATAGTAACCGTTGGGCGCTAATAGGCGGAGGTTTGAATATTGATGAAAGTTTAGAAGAAGGAATAATTAGAGAAATTAATGAAGAAACAGGAATTATAATATCAGAAGAGTCTTTGGGTTTTTGGAAAATGTTCTCAGACCCATCAAGAATCGCTGCATATCCAGATGGAAATATTGTTAGAATAATATCTGCTGCTTATATAGTAAATTTAACAGAGAAACATAAATTGATATGCAGTGACGAATCAGAAGAATTGAAGTATTTTACTTACCAAGAGCTAGAAAAATTAAATATTGCTGAAACACATAGACATATAATTAAAGAGTATTTTTCATCAATGATAAGTTAACTGTTGATTTTTTAAAGTGAGCATATTTCAAATCAACTAACAAAAATTATAATATATTCCAAAAATGGTTTTCACATTAGTTACTATGTGATATAGTGTTTTTATGGTCTATTTATAATATTATAGACAATATTGTATATATTTGTACTTTATCAAAGATAAAATCTTATTGAAAAAGATTTTTAAGTACTAAAGAATGTAGGTGGAAAGTATGAAAAAAAGAGAAGTTAAAATGAATGTATTTAGTAAAAAAATAGTAATTAGTTTTATACTTATAGTTATGGTTCTAACATTTGTGTCTTGTACTAGTTCAGATAAAACTGAAGAAAAGAATCTTAAAAGATCCCAAGATACAGAGTTTGCATCAGATAGTGGAGTTAGAATAGAAAAATTAAGTGAAGTTCAACAGAAGAATTTGCATACTTTAGCAAAGGTCTGGGGATTTACTAAGTATCGTCATCCAGACATTACAGCAGGGAATATTAATTGGGATGCAGAATTATTTAGAGTTATGCCAAAGGTGCTTGAGGCAACCACCAAGGAAGAAGCTGGAGATATCATGGCTACATGGTTAAACCAGTTTCCATTTCAGGTTAATACACTTAGTAAAGAACAGGAAGATCTATATCGTCAAGTAAAAGAGAAGGCATACTTAGATGTAGAATATTCATGGATAAAGGATAGACAAGTCCTTGGGAATAACCTTGTTGACTATCTTGAAAATTTATCAGAGGTAAAAGTAACTGATAATGACAATGGATATGCTGTTTTTGAAGAAGGGGATATTGTTAATGTATCTTCAGATTCTTTTATGGACAATTCTATTAAGTATGAAGACACAGGAATGAGATTGCTCGGGTTGTTTCGTTATTGGAATATTATAGAATATTTCTATCCATATAAAAATCTCATGGATGAAGATTGGGAGCAAGTACTTTATGACAAGATTTCTGAGTTAGCACTTCAAAGTGATAAGGAATCATATGTATTATCCATTGCAAATCTTACCACATATATTCATGACTCTCATGGCTTTTTTAATGATAACTTTAAGGTGTTACCACAACACTTTGGAGCATACAAAGCAAAAGCAACAATATTAAATATAGATGGTCAGATTGTCATTGCTGGCAGGGAAGATAAGTCCCCTTTAAAGTTAGGAGATATTGTGGTATCTATTGATGGAACTTCTATAGAAAAGATAATAGAGGAGTGCAACAAATATATATCAGTATCAGATAAAAATCGTTTTACAAATGCTTTTGACTATTATCTTTTGCGTTCTACAAAAGAAATAGCTGAAATAGAGGTAATAAGAAATGGTGAAAAGTTAAGTTTGAATGTTCCATGCTATTATAATAGTAATTATGATGTAAAAAAACTGGGTCAAGATGAGAAAAGTAGCTTCATGGGAGACAAAAAAATAGGTTATATTAATGTAGCTACACTTGAAAGTGGAGATTTAGATAAATTAATGAAAAAATTTAAAGGGACAGAAGGGTTGATTATTGATGTGCGATACAATAATGCAAAAATGAGTGAATATATAAACTATCCTATAGGAGAATATATAAAACCTGAAGTTTCTGAATATCNNTTTATTCAAGTAATAGTTTTGAACCAGGAAAATTTTTTAAATCAACCAGCAATAGTTCAGGAAGAGGATTCATAGAGAAACAATTGGACAAAGGTATAGATTCAACTACATTTAGCAAAATATTTGATAACGGCATTATTAGAACCTCATTAGGAAAAGTAAAAGATAGATATCAGTATAATGGGAAGGTAATAATACTGATGAATGAATGTACACAAAGCGTCTTGGAGACAATGGTTATGTCTTTTATGGATGCACCAAATGTAACGGTAATAGGAACTCCTTCTGCAGGAGCTAATGGCAATAAAATGGACATTACACTTCCAGGGTGTATACAGACATCTATATCAGGACTAGCAGTAACATATATGGATGGAAGTCAGACACAAAGAATAGGTCTTAAACCTGACATAACTGTAAAACAAACTGTGAAAGGAATTGCAGAGGGTAAGGATGAGGTTATAGAAAAAGCAATAGAGTTAATCACGAAACCAGAGGGTAAATAGCAATACTGCAAAATAAGTAAGAAAAATATGCCATCTTGTGGTGGGTGTGGTGAATTTATTCATGAAAGTATCACATAGTAATGTAAATGGAAAATTTTCTAGAGGTGTACAAAATGAATTTGAGATTGGCAGATTTTACAGAAATATATGCAAAAGAAGTTTGTAGTTGGAAATATGATGATATATATTCTATATATAATTATCCAGGATGGGATAAAGTATCTAATGAAAAATGGGGTATTACAATAGAAGCAAAGAGAAAGAGTGAATTTAATGCTGTGATCGATGATTGCAATTGCTTATGTGGATACATAAGATTACTGGATAAAAATGAGTGTGTTTTTATTGGAATTGGTTTAAAACCATCTCTATGTGGACAAGGATTAGGAAATGTCTTAATGGAAATAGTAAAACAACAATGCAAGAAGATATATACAGATAAAAAGATTGCTTTAGAAGTTCGGTCTTTCAATGAAATGGCGATTAAATGCTATAAAAGTGCAGGATTTAATGTAGTAGATACTTATAGGAAAGATACGCCACTTGGTTATGGAGAATTTGTTAGAATGGAATTTGCTGAACACTCTTCTTAATAAAGTTCCTAATAAAGACTATTGTAGTCTATAGGATTTTATTTTACAATCAGCCTTAGGAAAGTACACTATTGAGGCATAGAGTGACTAGATATTTAAATATTAATTTATATTAGTGGTAAAAAACAAATGGAAGATTGCTCTTCCATTTATTTTTATATTTCATTTTACATATGGTATTTCATATCTGGATATTGCCCATAAATTTATATTTACTTCAATTAAATTTCTTATTACAATATGGACATTGATATACCGAATCAATATCACTATCTTTGTCAAATTTCATTGGTAACCTGTAATTACAATAAGGACATTTCCAAAACAAAAGAGATAATACTATAAATACTGGCAATAAACTTATACCAATAATTGTAAACAAGGTAAAAGGAAAAAAGGTCCTATAAAGCATAGAGGAACAGATAAAAATAAGCAGGCCAAAGAAATTTTACGAATTTTTAGTAATTTTTCCATCTTATTCATGGTACACCTCCAAATAGATATTAAAGTTAATTAATCCTATCTATCATTTTACTGTGTTTCCATAAATTTCTCATGTTCTTTCTTTTGAGTTGAATTTCCTCTTTCTGCATCAAAGTTAATTGGAAGGTATTTTTCATCAATTATCTTTTTATAGTTTATATCAGTAAAATAATCACAAAAATTAATTCCTACATAAATTAATCTATTATTTTCTTTGTCAGCCAAAGCATAAATATACCCACTATCGTTTGCACAAACTGCACTTACTGGATAATTAAATCCAGTTGAACCATATATAAGATAGTCTTTATCGGAATTTAACTTTGATAATCTCCCTGTCTCTTCCATAAAATCTTCATAACTGCATGTATATACAAGGTATAATACAACGTTTGGGTCAAATGGATTATAGTAATAATAACAAAAATCTTCAACCTTTGCTGAATCAGGAGTACTTTCAGGAAATATATCAATGTTATTCGTACCATTATGTCCGAACCATCTAACATAATTTTGTCTATACTTACCATTACCTCCAAAATGCTCATTATAATCTCCTATGTTAGTAGTTTTATCTCTTTCTATCCACATTGCACAAAAAGTAAGGGGCAACACAATAATTATTATAATAAAAAACTTACTGAAAAACCCTTTTATGGATTAATAATACTATATATAGTTTACTACAAAATAATGAAAAACTGAAATACTTATAAAATATAAGAAATCATATTTANNTATTTTAGAGCATCTCTATATAGAGGTGCTTATTTACATACATTTTATTGTACTCGTGTTATAATAAGTATTATATTTATGGATGTAAATGAAAAATTTTAGGAAATGGTGAAGAAAACTAATTTTCATATAATATGAATAAGTTTAAGGTGGTTACATAAATGATTGGATTAGCAAGGGGAACCGTTAAGATTGTTCCATATAGTTTTAATTGGAAAGAGATTTATAAGGAAGAAGAAAAACTATTGTATCATTTGTTAGGCGAAACTGCTATAGATATACAACATATAGGAAGTACATCTATAGAAGGACTTGATTCAAAACCAATTATAGATATTGCTGTAGGAGTTAAATCATTGGATGATGTAGATAAGCATAGAAATTTATTAAAAGCAAATGGATATCAATTTAGAGATAATGCAGGGATTGAAGGTCGTGTAATGTTTGCTAAAGGAAGGGAAGAGTTAAGAACTCATTATTTGCATATAGAAATAATTAACGGAGAACTGTGGAAAAATCATATCTATTTTCGTGATTATCTTAGGCTAAATAAGAAAGCAGTTGAGGAATATTCGAAGCTAAAGAAGAATTTAGCTGCAAAGTATACTAATGATAGAGGTTCATATACAAATGCAAAGAATGAATTTATTAATTCTATCTTAAAAAAGGCAAAAGAAGAAGTGGACTTACAGGCTCTTTAGTAAGGAATACATAATGGGATGGAGTGCTGGTGCTATGATGCAATGCTCACAGTATTATATTTCTCCAGATAAAGATTATCCAGAGTTTATTTATGAAAAAGGACTAAGATGTATAGACAATTTTGCAGTTGAAATACACTATAAAAATACTGATTCACAAAATAAAAGTATTGAAAAATATATAAGAGAAAATGGAAAGATAGTATATACTACACAACAGCAAAGTGCAATAATTGTTGACGGTGATAACCTATCATTATTAGAGAATGCAAAAGTTTATCAAATATAACTTTAATATTAAATTTTCAATAAGAAGGAACTGTAGTATACAGGAAAGATTGCCAGATTACTTTATGATTATGCAATAAAAGCAAAGAGGTCTGCACCTATATATGAATTATAGAGAGGGATTAGAATGTTATATGAAATTAGATTAGCAGAGGAAGATGATATAAGGATAATAGTTGAGTTACTAAATAAAGTAACATTAAACTTACATGAAAAAAGTATTAATCAATGGACATATCCTTGGGATATTGAAGAAATAAATATAGACATAAAAAATAAAAACATCTATGTGATAACAATAGACAAGCTAATAGTTGGAACATTTTCTATAAAAGACATGGGTGTTAATGCTGTACTTCACATCAGCAAGCCCAATAATTTATATCTTTACAGAATAGCAATATTACCAGGGTATCAAGGAAAAGATATAGGACTTAAAATTGTTAATTATGCCTTTAAGATTTCAAGAAATTTAAGAAAAACACTATATTTAGACTGTTGGGCTGGAAATGTAAAATTAAAAAACTATTATTCTAAAGCGGGATTTGATTATTGTGGAGATTTTCAAGAAAAAGATTATATGATTAGTGTTTTTAAATATACATTTCCATTAAACTCAATATTTGTTGATTTTTCATAAAATAATAAATTGGATTTTAATTATATTGCGAACTAAAAATACCGTATATTCAGTTTTGAATAGTACGGTATTATGAATACGTTATTTAATTATATATATGTTACGCTATTTAGAAAAATTATTTAGTTTTATATTTGGGTCGCTAAATAAGAAGATCATAAATTATCCTTATAATTTTCATTACAAGTTGGAGGGTGATTTTAATTTAATCGGTATAAACGCTTCCATTTGTGCCCATCCTTGTGCTTTTATAATCTCTGGTGGTGTAATAATATGTCCCATACCATAATGATTTTGACGGATATCCAGTTCGAAAATATCAGAATTCTTAATATATTCCAAGGCTTGATTATATAACTTACCACGTGTTTCTTCATCTCCATCTTTGAAGAAATAAGTTACATAGTACCCGCCTTCAAAATCAACAACTTCGTTACTGCCATCATCCATATCATCACTCAATGCCCACCACCATACTAGGCCTTGTTTTTCTTCATCAAAACACAAAAAATCTCTGGGCATAAAACTATCTCGCTCAGACGGATTAATTGCAGAAAAATACTTATTGAACTTTCCTAAAATACCGTCAGGGGAAAAGTTAAATTCTTTATCTATCCCAGATGATGCTGCTTTGAATGGTGGCAATGATATTATCCTAAAATCCATAAAAATACCTCCTGTTATTTTTTATCTACTAATTTAAACACGCTTACTTTGACCATATTATAACATATTTCCCAATACCGTACTATTCAATTTTCAAAGAAAAAATTATATAAGGATGCAGGGTTGTACTATTACACTACACTTTTGTTGTACATCACAACAGTTACAATTGATACAACAATAATCATAGTATTTGCCACAACAGTTCCTAACCAAGTCATAGTCATGGTGCCAAAGATGGGGGCTGCTGCATTGAACATGGTATGGAATAATACGCACATAAACACACAGCCTTTTCCTGATATTTTGTAGATTGCTCCGTTAAAAAAACGAAATGCCATGAGTTGAACTGCAAACATCCAAAAGTTAATGAGTCCCTCTCCATGATTAGTCCCCGGAATAAAGAAGAGTGGAATATGCCAAAAAATCCAAACTATACCTGTAAAAATGGAAGATAAAACAAAGCCATATTCTTTGTCAAGCTCAGGCTGCAATATGTACATCCAGCCAGCTTCTTCCAAGCCACCGATAATAAGCCCCCCAGGTAGAGAAAGGAAGAATGTATAAAATGGGAGCACCATTTCCGTACTTCCGGAAATTGCAATATGTATCAAAAAATACAGTGCAAGCCCTGCAACAACGAACAAATAGAGGGAAATTTTATTTTTATAATAAAAAACAGTTTTCAACCATTCCTTAAAACCTGCTATTTTGTTATTCTTCTTCAGAACGATATATGAAGCAATAGCGGGTGACAAAATATAGATTGCAAAAGGAATGTTCATCCCGAATTGCTGTAACGAGTGAACCCAATTGTAAACCGAGTATCCGAACTGTCCAAGAATAATCAAAGCACCTGACACAACATAGGCTATGCAAAATGTCAGCATGGTAAATTGTACTATAATTTTTTTATCTGTCATGATTTCTTCACCTCACATTTTGAAGTATTCATTAAATTTTAATGTATGGATGATTTTACGTTTCACCTAATGTTTGCTTTATGCCAACTCAAAATTAAGCTCTCAGACAATATAACTAATCTCCATTACAAATTCTTATTTATCCAATAGTTTAATAGCTAACTAACTCACATAATACTATTATATTCTAAATTGACCATTATTTATATATTTGTTTTATACCATACTATTCAATTTTCAAAGAANNAAAAATTAAATACTTATTTAGCTTTATCTACATATGACGAGGGTAAATTTCACTTTAAAATTAAGATGATTCTGATTGAAATACTTAATGAATTTATTAATAATGATATTTTGAAAAATTAGATTATACTTGCTTATATTCATGTATAATTATTTTATAGGTTATGTGTAATTATAATAAATTGATCGAAGGAGATTAAGAAATATGAAACTGAATAATTTCTTTAGACATACCCCATTAATAATAGGTATTGTATTATTTATATTTTAGGAAGTGAGAGTATTGAGTATATTTGGATACAATCGCATTATTATTGTTGGTAATAATGGTAGTGGAAAAAGTTTTTTATCTAAAGAATTGTCTGTTATCACGGGTTTGCCACTTATTCATCTTGATGTTGAGTTTTGGCGTCCTAATTGGGAACAACCTCCGAAAGAAGAATGGATAAAGAAACAAATGGAACTTACATCAAAGGTAAAATGGATAATTGAGGGAAATCATACTGACACAATGGAATTGCGATTTAAAGCGGCAGATTTAGTAATATTTCTTGATATAAATCGTTTCATATGTTTGGTTAGTGTATTAACAAGAAATGGTAAAAAGCGTTCGGATATACCCAAATATCTTGAAGAAAAACTTGATAAGGAGTTTTTACGTCTTTGTAAAGGCTTATGGAGTTTCTCTAAAACACGTAAACATACTATAATGAATTTGCATAAAAAATATCCTAATAAACCGTTTTGGGTTATTGATAGCAGAAAAAAAATGAACATGTTGTTAAAACTATGGAGAGATGAAAAAACTAAATATATCACTCCTGAACTGTAAGCATAATCCGAAGTAAAGTTAGTTCATCATTCTTATATGGTGCACTTAGAATGTTCTTATATTATGAGTATTTACACAACATAGAATTACAAGAATAGATTTAAATGAATATGGAAAGCCAGAGATTTATATATAAAAAGGATTGGTGGGAAAATATATGTATTTACCAAATAAGTTAGATAAAATACTTGAAGGTATGCAGTTTGAAGTAGATAAAGAAGGTATGTCTAAAGCAAAAGTAATTAAGTGCTTTGATATGGATAAATCTTATTATTTAAAGATAGAAAAAGTTAATGATGAAGTGATCAGAGAATATGAGATGTACCAGTGGTTGTATGGAAAACTATCAATACCAAAAGTGATTTATCGTGTTCTAGAAGATGACATTTCTTATATGCTGATAGAGAATGCAAAAGGTCAGATGCTAGAAGATGAAGCATATAGAAAAACTCCAGAAAGATTAGTTCATTTAGCAGCCATTGGTATAAAGAAATTGCAGAGTGTTGATATCACAGAATGTAATTTTAACAGTAGAATAGAGGAAAAATTAGAAAAAGCAAAATACAGGATTGAACATAATTTGATAGGAAGAGTGGATAAAAATAAATATACTGAAGGCCTTGAAACATCTAAGGATGTANNATCTCGTAAGGAATAAGCCGGTAGAACAATTAGTGTTTACACATGGAGACTATTGTTTTAACAATTATTTTACAGATGGTAAAGATATTACATCCTTTATAGATATGGGACGAGCAGGAGTTGGCGATTTATATCAAGATATTGCATTATGTGTTCGTGAGTTAATGGATTTTGATTCAAGATATACAGATATGTTGTTTGAAGAATTAGAAATAAAACCTGATTATGCAAAAATAAAATACTACATTTTATTAGATGAGTTATTCTAATTATGTATAAATTGCGGAGTACAAATTACAAAGCAGGGTTATCTTATGAATACAAGTATTAGGGGGGAGAATGTTGGCGAAAATCAAATTGCAAGACTTAATAACAGTACTAAAAAGTGATGTAGTAAATTATAATTCATGTATTGAAATGAACTTTTGTATTGATGATGACACAGAATATGAAGATTGCTGGCTTGGGAAA
Source organism: Clostridium sp. UBA5119 (assembly GCF_002414285.1). Classification (NCBI taxonomy): domain Bacteria; kingdom Bacillati; phylum Bacillota; class Clostridia; order Eubacteriales; family Clostridiaceae; genus Clostridium; species Clostridium sp. UBA5119. The sequence continues at coordinate 49,153 of NZ_DHYX01000070.1, forward strand.
ATGCCAGATAGAGATAATCCAGGTAAAGAAGTATACTGGTATGGATTAACATCAGATTGCTTACAAGGCTATGATTATGATAAATTAGAGGATATTTTAAATTCTAAAGTATTTCATGGTAAAAGTTTGTGTAATATCATTGAAAAAATAACTTGGTATTCATTAGATGGATGTAGTGTAGAGGAAAGATTACCAGATTACCTTGATGATTATGCAATAAAAGCAAAGAGGTCTGCACCTATATATGAAATATAGAAAGGTATTAGAATGTTATATGAAATTAGATTAGCAGAGGAAAATGAAAAAGTGGGGGATAAGGATGGAAAATATGAAAAAACAAATACAACGTCTATTAAAAGGAAAATCTATAGAACTTGTACCTGTAACTGAAGAACATATGGAGTTTATATGTAATGAAGAAAGTGATGAAGAATTATGGTGTTATGAGGAACATGTTGAGACTGACGAAGATCGTATTCGAAAGAAGTTTATTAAGCGAATTGAAGAAAATGATGTTTTTGATTTTATAGTTAAACGCAGTTCAGATGGGGTACAGATGGGAGTAGTTTATATATGGGAATGTATTACTTCACGAAAGAGCTGGGAAATTGGATATGTTATCTTGCCGGAGTTTCAAGGTAATGGATATTGTTTAGAGAGTGTACAGATTTTGCTATCCTTTGCATTTAATGAATTGAAAGCTCATAAGGTATTAGGTATGTGCCATTGTGATAATAAAAAATCTGCATCAATAATGGAAAAAGCAGGTATGTCAAAGCAGGGTGTATTTAGGGAAGAGTATCTATGTGGAGGTAAGTGGGTCGACCAATTCTATTTTAGTATGCTGGATCGAGAATATCATAATAATTATAAAGAGGATTAATATACCACGACAGTGTCTTTAAATTTAACAATCAGTATTAGATAAATATCTATGTATGTTTTAAAGGATTGTCAGGATTATTTAGGAATAGAATTACTTAACAGCTTTGATTAAAATCAAAGCTGTTTATTTTAGAGCATCTTTCTGTTAAGGTGATTTTTATATCTCGAAACATTTTATTGTAATTATTCTATAATAAGTATTATAATTATGATTGTATATGAGTAATTGGAGAATATTGCGTTATAAAGAATTAATGTAAATAATATTTTTTAGGGTGGATTGAATAATGTTAAATAATGTTAGTATTAGGAAATGTGAAATTAAAGATGAATCTGCATTTATAAAACTTAATTTAAATTTTATGCAGGAAGTATTGTCCGTTAATCGATATTGGACAACTTTAAAATTTCCTAATGAAGAAGAAATGAAAGGTACATTTAGAGGGGCATTATCAATGCCTGAACATATATTAATTTTTGTTGTAGAAATTGATGGAAAAGTGATTGGATATGCAAATACATGGACAGTTTATAGCATTTGGTCAAGAGGAAAAGCATTAATAATTGATGATTTATATATTGAAGAATCATTTAGAAGGAATGGTATCGGAGAAAGAGTTATGGAATACATTTTTCAGTTTGCTGAACAGAATGGTTATAAACGAGTTCAACTTCATGCTGAATTAGATAATGAAAAAGCACATAACTTATATAAAAAATTAGGATTTACTCAAGAAGAAATAATGTTTTTTATGAAAAAAATATAGTTTTAGAATCTTTAACTTTGAGACGAAATATTCTTAGATTATGTAATAAAAATTAATATAAATAACTATTGTGAAAAATTACAAGTATGATTATCTTATAAAGACAAGTACGGAGAGGAGAATAATATACCATAGTCTTTTTATACTTATGAGGTGAAATTAATGATTTTATAATATTTAATAGTAAATATGCTTTACTAAATGAGGGGTAATGTATTTTTGCATTTTTATAATCTGGTTATAATATTTTTATATTGCTTATAAGTCATGTGAGATATTAAAATGAAAAAAATATATCCTTGACTAGTTTTAAATATAAATAGGTATATACTTACCTATTTATATAGGTAAAAATGGATATAGAGAACTATTTAAATATAAAAATATGAACCTATTTAACTATGGATATATTTAACTATTAAACTAGCATTCCTGTTATAAAGCTAAATGAACTTTGAAAAAAAGAAACTCCACTGATAAAATACTGGGTATAAGGACTTGCAAGTCTTATCCCTAATTAATAATTATCGATAGTGTAAAGTGGGTTATGAAAAAATAAAGGCCCAAAATATTTTGCCCAAAGGGCGTAAGCTAGGATAATATAGTGTGATTTGAGGATGAATTAAAGAATTTTAAGCACGACAAAAAATCCTTTTGATGGAAGGAGATTTTTGTATTAGCAGTTGCGACTATTGAGATCTATTCACATAGTAGCTGGCAGATACCTTGTATTTGTTTTTTAATTAAATTAAGCAGAATTTTCAGCTTGCATCTTCAATATAGTCTGTTGACCAAGGTATATAAGTAGCTGCCACTTACCAGGCATATTATCTGCATTAGATAACATGTCTAACTCATTTAATGGCTTCCAGTAGTTATAAGGATGTGGACGAAGAAAATTATAATAAGCAACCCAAAGGGATACGCCGTAGGCAGCTCCGTTCTCACTTCCATATCCGCAAGTAACACGGTAAGAGTATTTGAAGGTGCGGTTAAGCCTTTCTACTACTTGCTTAACCCAACGAAACTCCTTAGAGACAGCATCATCATTAGTAAGTCCGATAACTTGGGTAACGTCAAAGTCCCAACCTTTCACTAGCTTACATTGCTGACTTGCAAGAGGATAGGCACTATAGCCATCTGCGATGAACTTTAAAGCCTTATTAGGAAATACTTTAAACTTCTCAAAGGCCATACGCATAGCTAGAACACATGGGCCTACGGCACGAGTATCAGAAACCTGGTAGCCTAAAATAGACTTCTTACAGGCATCCATGATAATCCAAACATAATGCTTTATACCTTTGACCTTAATATAAGTTTCATCGGCAGAAAGAATGTTAGATGGCTTGTAGTCAAAGGTGTCTACAAAAGGCTTTATAACTGCGGCAGCAGTCATAGCATAATTAGCAACCATTGTATGGGAGATTTTGATACCATGCACTTCTTCTAAGGCATGTGCTGTTTGCCTAGTAGATAGCTTAAGATTAACGTGATAAGTAAGGTAAAGCCCCATAATATGGGCATTGAACTTTTTATACTTAAAGTTAATTGCCCTAGAAGGAAACTCATGTAAGTCCATCTTAAAGAAATCTATGGTGAATTCACGATAGATGTAGTGGAGCTTGTACTTATGTTTATCAGCGACACTTAAATCTTTAGGTAGCTTAGCGAGGTTCTTTTGGTAGTAGGAGCACTTAGGATTAACACATTTATGTATTCTAAAATGCTTACGATCTTTCTTAGGTGTTAAAATATGCTCACAATAAGGGCAGCGCAAAGCTAGAGGTTTGTTATAGATATTGGCTTCGTTAAATAGCTCTCCGCAAACTTTGCACTGATATTGGCCTTTAGAACCGTTGTTTTTATAGATATATTGGTGCGGAGCACCACAACGGGGACACACTGTAGCATCAGGAACAACCGCTTTTTCAGACCTACGGTTTACTGGCTCAACAGTTTTTCCATACTTATGCTGATAATAAGCTAAAAGCAGATGATAATCTACAGGTTCAGGGATAAAGATTTTAGGGAGCTTATCAACTTTAAATTTTTGATATTCTGGACTATGTGAATCCTCAAAAGCTTGTTGTTTAAGCGGAATATATTTAGCAATAAATAAAAGTAATTGAGAAATTACTTTCAAAAGGTATTGATTATATAAAAATAAATAAGTTATAATTGAATCCATACGATGACATCCTTTTATGTTATTTTTGGTTTTAGCGATTCAATTATAACAGAAAAAAGGGGGTCATTGTTTTTTTATACGAAAAAACTCTGTAACCCTTGATATATAAAGAGAAAATTTTAAAAGTAGTGTAAAAAACTTTACACTATCAAAGGTATTAAGGGGGAGTATAAAATGGAAGGGATAGTTATTAGAGAATACCAGCAAAAGGATTGGTCGCGTTTGATGGAAATTCACGACAATGCTCGCGTTGTTGAACTACAGCTTGCAGGACTGAGTGATGCGTTTATTCCACTTGCTGAGGCTGCTCTTAACGAAGGTCTGTTTGATTATAAGGTTTGCGTTGCCTTGGTGAACGATAAAGTACTTGGATTTGTTGCATATTCGGATGATGAGCTTGCGTGGTTGTACGTTGACCCAGTATATAAGAGTCAGGGCATCGGTAAATGTCTGGTTAAGTATGTAGTTGAAAACAACGCGAAAAGGCCTCTTTGTGTAGAAGTTTTGAAGAGAAATGAGCCAGCTATACATTTATATAAGTCAATGGGCTTTGAAACGACTGATATATGTTCCGGAGCAATGCCAGGTAACGAATCATTTCGTGTTACAGTGTGCTGTATGCAGAAAATATAAGCATAATCTGAAGCTTATAAATTCGAATTTGAAGCATCAGGGGGTTCGAAGATAGTATGGTTGAACAAGCTATATTACTTTATAAGCTTATTATCAAGCAAAAAGATAAATAATACATTAAATTACAGTACTATTCAAATGAATATGCTGTATTTTTTACGTCGCATTTCAAAAAAATAATGAGATAACCAAGAGATAGGCAACCGTACATTCTTGTATAATTGTTCTTTGAAAACATATTATAACATATTTTCAAATATGTTATAATATAGTAAACCAGATATAAGTAACTATTATACAAAAATATGAACTTGTTTTATAGTGATTGGAGGAAAAAAGTGCATAGTAAAGGTTTAAATATAGTGAGATGAAAAAACTGAACAGAATTGAAATTGTAAGAGCATATGTTGAGGATATCTTAAAAAATATTTCATCTGATAATCATCGAAAAACTGCATATATCCATACATATGGTGTTGCAGAAGCTTGTTCGCTTATCGCAGGCAAACGTAGGCTCAACACAGAACTA
>NZ_DHYX01000104.1:0-7331 GCF_002414285.1 Clostridium sp. UBA5119
TGCAGCTACTATAGCTGGTACAGCTTTCACTGTAAGCTCTCTTACTTTAGACACTTGTGGTTTATGTAACCCAACAACAAAGTTAGAATTTGCAAGTAATCTTGTTGCACCAGTTGCATTCACAGGAACTATAAACTTCCAAGTATTTAAACTTTGTAGAGGTCAATTTACACCTGTTCCTGTAGGACCTGCATGGACATTCAATTTAGTAGCATTACTTTCATCAGAAACATTCTCATTCTTTGTTTGTGATTGTGATTCTTGCTTTGATGATTGCTGTACCTATACTGTAGTTGCAACTGTTACTAGTGCAGTTACTGTTGGTACTCTTAATATCAACAATGCAACACTTGGAGCAATATCAACATGTGGTAGATGTAACTGTTGCTAAAAATTATGAGTATACGAAAATAATTTAGTTTAGCTAATTTAAAGTTAAGGGCAATCAATTATCGTCCTTAACTTTATAGATTTTAAAATGAAAATTTATAAATATATACTTTTTAAATTAATTAAACTCGAGGTTACTAACCTTGAGTTTTCTTTCACTAACTTTTTATTCTTTATAAAAAATATAATTTATAGTTATTGCTCTGAGTACAATTTTTTTATACTCTAATATATTATGTAAAGTAAATTTGTTATAATTTAAAACAACAGGGGAAAAGAAAATAAATCTAAAATAATAAGGAGATGACGTTATGCCCTCTTTACAACTTTCACCTGTACATGACACTTATATCTCTATGCTAAAGCCAAACAATAATTTTGGTACGTCAAGTCTTTTATTTACAGGCGTGTTTGTTCAACCTGCAGATGTATTTAGAAGTTTATTAAAATTTAATTTATCTGGAGTTATACCTGGCGGAAATACTATTTTAAATGCTTCTTTAAATTTATTTGTATATAGAAAAGATTCTTCAGATGGAGCATTATCTCCTCAAACTGTTAGCGTATTTACTAATTCAAATGATTTTTTACAGAATACTGTTACTTGGAATAATGCGCCATCCATAAATCCAACTCCCTATTCTATAGATATAACAGATGCAGATGTTAATACTTTTATTAGTATTGATATAACAAATATAGTAATTGATTGGTTTGAAAATATACTACCCAACAATGGTATCACTTTAGTTGGAATAGAAAATATAATTCTCTCTACTATTGGATATCTATCTAGTGAATGGTCAGCACCAATTCAAAGACCATTTCTAAATATTGAATATACTGTAATACCCCAACCTGTAGATGCAAATATAAGCGAATATGCCTATATATATAATACAGGAAATCAGCTGATACCATCCCAAGAAGCTATAAAATATAACTCAAATGGTTGGATATTGGGACACATTGGTCATATTGTAGGAGAATCTGAAATTTTCATAGAAGTTGCTGGTGACTACGAAGTAATGTTCAGTATATCTGGAGCTGAGCCGAATGTATTTGGTATTTTTATTAATGGAGTTCTTGTTACTGATACTATATTTAAATCAGGTGATACAAATCAACAAAATACTGGATATGCAATCATTAGTATCAATTCACCTTCTATAATTACTATTGTAAACATGTTGTCCGACACACCTGTTATCCTCCAAACTATACCCGATATAACAAATGAAAGTGTAACTGCGGCTGTGTATATTCAAAAATTAAATCTAAGAACATCAGCTAATGTTACAAATACCGTTGAATTTTTGGAAGCATTAAACGATTCTACCATTAACACTATTAATATGTCTCCCGGACTATATAATATAAGTTTAGAATCTCCTTTTATCCGCACAACAGCCGTAAAATTACAATCAACATTACCAGGGGCACAGATTACTTTTGCTATATCTCAAGACATCACTTATCTTTCTTTTGGAGATAATATAGCATTGACAACAAATAGAATTTATAATATAACCCAACTGTTGTTTTATACAGATTTACCCACCTCCATAGCAGCTGCTTCACCCGGCGACACCATATTAATATTTCCTGGTAGTTATAATCTTATCGCACAGTTAATAATTAATAAATCATTAACACTTAAAGGATTTTCTGCCGATACAACAATGATTACATTTGCAGATCTTGGTGATACTTCTCATTTATCTATTCAATCAGATAATGTTACCCTTGAAGGACTTCATTTCGTAGCACTTACACCAATTTCTGGAAATTCTAACTCGCTATTTAATATTCCTTTTAAAGCTTTTCCCGATGATATTTATAGCAATATCACTATAAGTAGTTGTATTATGGAAGGAGGTCGCCGCAACGCCTTTATTAAAGCAAATAATCTCTCTATTTTATCTACAACATTTATTCATACTGGTAATCGAAATTCCTTGCATATTGAATCTGTACAAGGTAGAACACTTATTGCTGGAAACACTTTTAATGGATCAACTGACAGCTTAGCTACAATGACATTTGAAGGTATCCCATTGTCAAGTGGTTCAATTATTATTAGAAATAATATTTCAAATTCTTTTACTCAATTTACACTATTTAATACTGAATTTCAAAATGCATCAATTTTAATAGATGAAAATACAATAACTCATATATCCAAAGCTTTATCTGGTAGTTCAATTATTTTTCTTCCAATAGATTTTGCACAAGTTGATTTTATTCATATCGAAAATAATAAAATTGTTAATTTAAACGCTAATCGTCTAGCTGTATTTCTTGACTATAGATTCGGAGGAACAAATATTCCAAGAGATGAACAAATTAAATTATTCAATAATATTTTTGATGTTGCACTTCCTTGGGGAGCTGTAGACGATACAGTAGACACTCTATATCCAGTAGGATTTAGTACGGGTGCACCTCCTAGTTTAACTCTAACTGTATTTGAATTGGTACTCAATACAGTTATTTACTAAAACATCTATGCATAATTCAGTATCATATCTATATATTTTCAATAAACCCTCATTAACTCCAACTCACTATTTTTTAAATATAAAATTCCGATTAGTCTATAATAATGTTGCTCTATTTCATTAATAAAGATGAGCTTTCATTTTATATAGAAAGAAAATGACCTACATCTAGCTGATGTAGGTCATTACATTTATACTAAAATTCAATTATACTTTAACCCTATGCCTATTTTTTATTAGATACTATTTGCTTTGCTACTTCATTTGCTGAAATCATTCCACTCTGTAAAGCGCCTTGTTGCGATGCATGTTTTTGTGATATATGCTCTCCTGCAAAGAATACTCTATTTCCCATTTCTGGAACAGTTACAGCATATGAAAACAGTGTTTTATCCTCTGGTTTTGATAGTGCCGCTGCTCCCCATATATACTGTACATCAGACCAGATTAATGACTTATAATCAATAAAATTCTCATCAATATAATGAGGAGGAAGTTCATGCATTTTTTCAAGGTATTTTATAACATCATTAACTTGCAACTCAGGGTTTTCATTGCCTAACCTAACAGCTTCTTGACCCCAACTATAACTAGCAAGCAATACCCCTGGCTCTTCAGTCTTTACATCATTCTTTAAAGTCCAATTCCCATATTTATTAGGTACAGGTTTTGCGTGATCTGATGGATAGTAAACTGAAGTTAGTGGTAGATCAGTGAAAGATCGTCCTCCTACTATTCTTTTTGACGTATTTCCCATTTCCCAAAATCTTTTCTTAATATATAAATATATCTTTTGCGCTGTTTCATAATTCATTTCATTTATTGCCTGCATCTTTGTCACTGTGAAAAGAGGATTAATCTCAACTCTTCTCAAGCTTGTGAATGGAATAGCACATATAACATAATCATATTCCTCTAGATTCTCCTTGCTTGTTCCACATTCTTTATATTTAAGAAGGATTTTATTATTTGAAGATGAACTATATATGCCATCAATTGGAGAACCCATTTTTATATCTACACAACCTAATTTATCTTTGTCAATACCTTTGTACACTTCTTCTAAGTTTCCACAAATTGCTTTGTATAATGAAAAAGGTAAGTTAATCATACCATTATTAATACCATAAGTGAACTCAGAATCAACAGTATAATATTGCTGTAAAATTTCTGTAAGACTTAATCTAAAAAACTGATGACTACCTTCCAGATAACCTAACATTGATATTGCATCTTCACTAAACTCTTCATTTTCATATGCTCTTCTATAACTTAGTTTATCTATGTCCTCTATACTTTTTAAGTATTCAGGTTTAGTTTCAACTAACTCCTTTCTTTCTTCAGATGTAAGAGCATCTAAATATTTTTGATAAAATTTTCTATTAAGTTGTGAACGAACTTTGTTTCTGTCGCTGTCTGTCAAAAGAAATTCATGAAATATATTCCTTGATATATATTTCCCTTTAGGATTATTCACAGCTCTTTTGCCTCTTACATAAAGCAGAGTATTAGTATTATTATTTACGAAGGGGCTTGTGTTAAGGTTAAAAAGATTTATATAATGCCAAGTCGTCTCATGGGATACTGGTATACTCATTGGTCCTAATTCACCATAGTATCTTTTATTTCTGTCAAAATAGTAGGTATATACCCTACCACCTATTCTCTGACTTGCTTCAAATAAAGTAACATTACATCCTATCTTCCTAAGTTCAAAGGCTGCAGATAGCCCTGCCTCTCCCCCACCAATTACTGCTACTTTAATGTTTTTCGCATACCCTGGTGGACAAATATTTGTTATATCTTTAGGCGGACTCATTAAATCAATTATATTATCTAGATCATCTAATCTATTCTGCATCTTTAGTATATATTCAAGCATTTTATATCTTTCACAATCACTAGGATTGTCTATTTGATAAAGAGAGTTTGAATTATTACAAGCATTCATAACTTTCACATCCTAATGTTTTTTTATTACATATATAATTATATATGTACTGTATCCTCCATTTCACATTATTTTAATTTATAAATCATTATAATTGCTTCCACTAATTTTTCTATATCCTCTAAAGTATTAAAATAACCTGGACTCACCCTTACCGTACCAGCATACTCCGTACCGATTACATCATGTATTAAAGGTGCACAGTGGTAGCCTGTCCGTACAGCAATTCCTCTTTCATTTAGTTGTTCGCCAACAATTGAAGCATCAATTCCATCTACATTTAATGAAATTACTGCACTTCTTTGTTTTTTAGAATCACTTCCATAAATTTTTACGTAAGAAAGTTTTTTTATCTGTTCTAACAAATACCATAATAATTCTTCTTCATACTTTCGTATATTATCTAATCCAATTCTCTTAATAAATTTTACACCTTCACATAAACCTGCAATTCCTGGCGTATTTAGTGTTCCACTTTCAAACTGATCCGGAACAAAATCTGGTTGGACCATAAAGTGTGAGTTACTTCCTGTTCCACCCTCCTTAAAATTCCTTAGCTTAATACCATCTCTTATAAATAATCCCCCTGTTCCTTGAGGTCCAAATAACCCTTTATGTCCTGGGAAAGCTAATAGATCAATATGATCATTTTCCACATCAATTGGAATTACTCCAGCACTTTGAGATGCATCTACCATAAATATAATCCCATTATCCTTTGAAATCCTTCCGATGCTTTTAATATCCTGAATACTGCCTAATACATTAGAAGTGTGATTGATAATAATCATTTTAGTGTTTTTCTTAATCTCTTTTTTGATGTCGTTAAAATTAATATAACCTGATTTATCTACACCTACCAAAGTAACTTCAACTCCATCTTCAAATAATGAATGAAGTGGTCTTAAAACAGAATTGTGTTCAATTACTGTACTAATAACATGGTCTCCTCTTTTTAAAGCTCCTTTTATTGATATATTTAAGGCTTCTGTAGCATTACTAGTAAAAATCAAATTCAAAGGACTGGGTATATTAAATAATTCACATATTTCCTCTCTTGCTTCCATGATTTTCAAAGCTGATTTCACGGACATATCATGGGAGCCTCTCCCTGGATTAGCACAATAATTTTTCATGCAATTTAATACTTGGTCATAAACTTCTGATGGTTTTGGAAAGGATGTAGCTGCATTATCTAAATAAATCATATAATCCTCCTTTTATAGGCACAACACAAATAAATATATGACTTATCATTAAAATAAGAAATATCTATCATTAAGTCATAAAGCTATTGCTCATTATACATTATATTCAAAATATTGAAGTTTCGTGATTGCTCATAAAAATATAAAAGATAATTGTTTTAGAATAATAATATATAAATTACAGATACATAAGAAAAATCTCGGAATGGAAATTTCACACTCCGAGACTTTGTTAACATTAATATTAGTAATTTATTTATTTATATGAAAACTAGCTAAGCTCATCGATATATAACTATTCTTTAACAACAGTTATTTCTGCCACATGTTGATATTGCTCCAAGTGTTGCGTTATTAATATTAAGAGTTCCCACAGTAACTGCACTAGTAACAGTTGCTACTACAGTATAGGTACAGCAATCATCAAAACAAGAATCACAATCACAAACAAAGAATGAGAATGTTCTAGATGAAAGTAATGCTACTAAATCAAATGTCCATGAAGGTCCAACTGGAACTGGAGTAACTTGACCTTTACAAAGTTTAAATACTTGGAAGTTTAGAGTTCCTGTAAATGCAACTGGAGCAACAAGATTACTTGCGAATTCTAGTTTTGTTATTGGATTGCATAAGCAAGAATTATCTAAAGTAACAGAGCTAACAGTAAAAGTTGTACCTGCTATAGTCGCTACTGGAATTGTAGTTGCACTAGGAGTACCACATTTTATAATAGTTGGACAGTGTTTGTCCTCTTTAGATTCTTTTTTGCAAGGATCATAATAACCTTTTGACATTGAATTCATAAATAGAATCCTCCCTTTAATTACATAAATTTTAAAAATGATAATTGTGTTAATAATTAGAATATTAAATTATTTTGTTGAGTGTTTTTATTATAGTATATGAGTTTTATGAAAGAAAGGTGATGAGAGATAGGCATTTATTATAAAATAATATACTTAAGAATAGTATCACCTTTCATGATTACTAATTTTAACGAAGTTAAATTATTCATATAACTACATAAACCTTAATTATTTTTAAGTTATAGTACTTTTAATCATTATCGTCACAGTCTGGGAATAATGGATCTAAGTTTTGATCTGGATAGAACTTAGGAATTGGGGCTCTATCAAATCTTTCACATGGATCTTCTTCAGGCTCTTCTTCACATGGTTCTTTTGGAACTGGACAGTAATCATAAGCAGGGATGAGTAGTTGTACAATAAGCTCACATTTTACAACAATGTAGTAACCTAAAGTAATATCTAAAACATCATC
>NZ_DHYX01000048.1:0-159 GCF_002414285.1 Clostridium sp. UBA5119
ATCCCTGTTGCGACCACCATAATGAATTATAATTCATTAAATTTCAAAACTATATAATATGCTGGCATGGCTCAACGGTAGAGCAGCTGATTTGTAATCAGCAGGTTGTAGGTTCGATTCCTATTGCCAGCTCCATAAATGGAGGAGTTCCCGAGTGGC